>JALOTV010000338.1 GCA_025457685.1 Opitutaceae bacterium | reverse complement strand
TCCTCGTCCAGCGGGTAGGCGGAGCCGACGCGGACCTTGATCTCCTCGGCGGTGCGCTCGCCGATGAGGAGGTTGTAGGCGCGCTTCATGTAGTTGACGATGGCGCTGTCGAGCTCGTCGCCGGCCACGCGTATCGACTTGCTGAATACGATGCCGGAAAGGGAGATGATGGCGATCTCGGTGGTGCCGCCGCCGATGTCCACGATCATGTTGGCGGCGGGCTCGTCGATGGGCAGGCCCACGCCGATGGCGGCGGCCATGGGCTCGGGGATGGTGATGACGTCGCGCGCGCCGGCGTGGGTGGCGGAGTCCTTGACCGCGCGCTTCTCCACCTCGGTAATGCCGGAGGGGATGGCGATGACGACGCGCGGGCTTACGCGCAGGGCGTTGTTGTGCACCTTGCGGATGAAGTAGCGCAGCATCGCCTCGGTGACGTCGAAGTCGGCGATGACTCCGTCCTTCATGGGGCGGATGGCGGTGATGTTGCCCGGGGTGCGGCCGAGCATCTTCTTGGCTTCGTCGCCCACCGCGCGCACCTTGCGCGTCTGGGTGTCCAGCGCGACTACGGAAGGCTCGCGGAGCACGATGCCCTTGTCCTTGACGTAGACGAGGGTGTTGGCGGTGCCCAGGTCGATGCCGATGTCGTTGGAGAAGTAGCCGAAGAGGGTGGACATGAAGAAAGGTGTTCAACCGCCGAGCGCGGATGGTTTTGGGGTTGTATGCAACTGGCGTGCCTCAGGGTGTCAAAAGGTAAAACCCCCTCTGTGGCCGGTCATCCGGCAGGTGAAATCTGATCACAATCTTCCTGCTTTCGCCAAGTCTGGCACGGTGCATGCGTGGACAAAATGTGCATGGAAACATCCCCGAAAGTGTCCTTCGCCATGAGTAACTCCTCCACTCATCCCATAATGCAGGCTCCGAATGTTATCGGCTACGTGCACTGCTCCGAAGCCGGCGATGTGCTGGCCCAGGAGGGCAATGAAGTCGATATCCTCGCCAACGTGCTGGTCTATTTTCAGCAGGTCGCGGGGCTGATCGGTGAATCCTTTGGTTTGGAAGATTTTCAGGAGGCCCAGATCCAAGGCAAATCGCTCACCGTCATCTGTCTGCCACATCGCGGAGGAGCCGTGGGCGTCATCCTCAATTCGCGCAGCCGTCTCAACGAAACCGTCGCCTTGGTGCGTCAGGCTTTGACGCAGATGTGATCGGTTCACGGCGCCAATCCCCAGTTCCTCCCACGCAAATTCTCTCCCATGGAAGTCACCAAACTTTTCGATAACATCCTGGATCTTCCCGGCATCGAGGGCGTCTGCCTTTTCGGCACCGACGGGCAGATGTATGTGAACCGTCTGCCGACGTTTCTCTCCAACGAACTCTTCGCCGACGCGCAGCGCCGCATCGTGGCGATGTATGAGACAATGGATGAAAACTTCCTCCCGTGCGACGACTACATGCTGCGCTTTAGCGAGCGCTGGCTGTTGCTGCGTCGCACCGACAACCACGTCATGCTCATCCTCGGCGGAGAGAAGGCCAACCTTGCTTCCACCCGCATGGTCACGAACATGACCATCAAGCACATCACGCCGGCCATCCTCGCCCAGCTCGCCGGTTCTACCCCGCAAATCGCCCGGACGCAGCCCTCGGCTGCGTCCCCCGCGCCCGCTCCGGCCGCCGTCCCGGCGGCACCCGCTCCGGTGGTGGCGCCCGCGCTCGCTCCCGCGTCCGCGGCTTCGGTCGAGTCCCCGGCCGAGCCTGCCAAACCAGTGCGCATGTATCGGGGGCGCGCCTACTGAGCCGCCTCGGCCTTGCGCCGCGTGGCAGATCTACCTTTCCCGGCTTCCGCTTCCCTTCCCAGCCCATCCTTCGCCCAGTCACTCCCGAGTCATCCATCTCCGCAGAGCCGCGTTTCCTCCGTGCTCGCGAGATTCCCTTTAAGACATGATGTCTGCCGTTCCTCCGCCAAACGCGGTGGTATGCATTCCCGATGCACGCCTTCGCAGTTTGTTTTCCCTTTTGCTCACCGATGCCGGCGCGCTCGTGGCGGCCTGCGCCGATCACGATGAGGTGCTGCGCGTGTTGGCCAGCCGTCCCTGTGTCCTGTGCGTGGTCGCCCAGACCGCAGGCGCGGATCTCACGGAATTTCTCACCGCCGCCAAGACGGCGTCGCGCGACACCAAGTATCTGGCGATCGCGAATCGCGAAGACGTTGACTCGATCCTGCCGCTCTTCGGACACGGGCTGAACGACGCCCTGCTGCAGCCGATCAATCCCAAGCGCGCCGTGGCCGCGATTCACGCGCTGCTTGGCAAAAACAAGCAGCCGGTCGTCGTTGCGCCCAGCGCCAGCGCCTCGCCCTTTCCGACCGAGGCGGGTTACCGGGCCGTGCATCTGGCGACACGTAGTCACGCCATGCGCAAAACCCTCGCGGAACTCTGGGCCGCGCGAAACGATCCGCTCGGCGTGATCCTGCGCGGCGAGGCCGGCTCGGAGTTCGAGCTGGCGGCGCGCGAGTATCAAACCATGGGCGGCGACGTGCACGGCTATCTGGTGGTGCTCAGCCACCAGGAACTCGACGTGGAGACGCTGGCCACGCGCCTGTCGCTCGACCGGCTCAATGAAGGCGTGCCGCGCACCTACTACGTGCCGGAAATCGAGAAACTCCCCAAGGCGCAGGAAAAACCGCTGCTGGAATTTTTGCGCCGCGCCCGCCGGATGCGCGAACGCGAGAAACCGCTGCGCATCGTCTTCGCTTCGACCGAGTGCACCGACGAGGGGCGCTCGGTGGACTGCGAGTTTTTGGAGGAACTGCAGTTCATCATGCCGGCGGTGGTGAAGCTGCCGCCCTTGCGCGATCGCAGGGAGGACGTGGAGTTGATCGTGCGTCGCACCTTGATGGATCTGACCGCGATCTTTCCGGCCTATCGGGCGCGCTCCATCCACCCCTCCGCCATGCAGTGGCTCAGTTCCCGCACTTGGCGGGGCAACCACCAGGAGCTGGTCACCGTGCTGCGAAAGGCGCTGATGGATTGCGCCAACCGCGAGCTCACGACAGTCCATTTCGGCAAGTTGACCGAGGCGGAGACCGATCCGGACGAGGTAGCGGCCGGTCGCGTGTTGGCGGCGGTAAGTCGCGCTAACCTAGGCTAGCGCGACGAATTGGCCAACGGCCGCCGCCAAGCGCGGTCGTGGCGAACGCATTTTTTGTGTGGCGGGCTACGGGGCGCGGGCCCGATTTTCTACCAATGCCGAAGAAACCCGCCGCCGATCCCGACGCGCCCAAAAAACTCGCGAGCTACACCCTGAAGGTGACCGAGGAACAGCTCGCGAAGCTGGGGCAGCTT
>JALOTV010000061.1 GCA_025457685.1 Opitutaceae bacterium | reverse complement strand
GGCTACCCGACCATCCTCGACGCGACGCACAGCGTGCAGCTGCCCGGCGCGGCCGGCGGCAAGAGCGGCGGGCAACGCGAGTTTGTGCCGACGCTGGCCTTTGCCGCGCTGGCGGCGGGCGCGGACGGATTGTTCATCGAGACGCATCCCGATCCGGACAACGCGTTGAGCGACGGGCCCAACATGGTGCCGCTGGATCAGCTGGAGGCGCTGCTGGTGAAGTGCCTCGCGTTTTGGCGCTGCGCGCGGGCGTAAGGCTGGCGCGGCCCGAGTAGGCGAGCGGGGGAGTGAGGTTTCCGGACGGGTCGCTGGTGCTCCCCGCTACGATTACCGGAAGCTAAAGCAGGGTGCCTTGGGTGGCGGGGTCGGCGAGGGGTTTTAGGCCGATGGCGTGGTAGCCCTTGGGCGTGAGGACGCGGCCCTGCGGGGTGCGTTGCAGCTCGCTCACGGCCATGGCGACGGTGCCGAGGCCGACGGGGCCGCCGCGGTAGTTTTCGGCCATGACGCGCAGGATGCGTTTATCCATCTCGTCGAGACCGCGGGCGTCGATCTCGAGCAGTTCGAGGGCGGCGGCGGCGCTCTTCTGGGTGATGCGGCCGTCGCCGCGCTGCTGGGCGTAGTCGCGGGCGAAGTTGATCAGGTTGTTCGCGATGCGGGGCGTGCCGCGTGAACGAGTGGCGAGCTCGCGCGCGCCGGCGTCCTCGATGGGGACCTGGAGCAGGCCGCAGGAGCGCTGGATGATGCCGGTGAGGGTGGCGGCGTCGTAGTAATCGAGACGCGTTTGGAGGGTGAAACGCGAGCGCAGCGGGGCGGTGAGCATGCCGGCGCGGGTGGTGGCGCCGACGAGGGTGAAGCGCGGGAGGGAGAGGCGGACGGAGCGGGCGTTGGGGCCCTGGTCGATCATGATGTCGAGGCGGAAGTCCTCCATCGCGCTGTAGAGGTATTCCTCGACCGTCTTGGGGATGCGGTGGATCTCGTCGATGAAGAGCAGGTCGCCCTCCTCGAGGCTGGTGAGCAGGCCGGCGAGGTCGGAGGCTTTTTCGACGACGGGGCCGGAGGTGATGCGCACGTTGCGGCCCATCTCGGCGCCGAGGATGAGGGAGAGGGTGGTCTTGCCCAGGCCGGGCGGGCCGCTGAGGAGGATGTGGTTGAGCGCCTCGCCGCGGGTGCGGGCGGCGCCGACCATGATCTTGAGGCGCTCGACGGTCTTGGCCTGGCCGGCGAAGTCGGCGAAGGACAACGGACGCAGGGCGGCCTCGGCGTTGCTCACGGGCGCGGCGAGCTGGGAGGCGAGGTAGCTGAGCCCTTTGGCGTCGGCGGGCGGGGTGGCGGGGGCGGACTTGGGCATGGGCGAAGACGGAATTTTTTAACGCTAAGGCGCGAAGGACAAACCGAAGGTCGCGAAGGATGAGGCGGAGACTTGGCGACCTTTGCGGCGCTTGGCGTCTTCGCGTTTAAAAAAGAATGGGGTCACTTCCACTCCATCTCGGCGCCGAGGCTGCGGAGGTTTTCCACGAAGCGGGGGTGGGCGCGCTGGATGATCTCGGCGTGGCGGACGACGGATTTACCCGGGATGGCGGCGGCGACCATGGCGAGGGCGACGGCGGCGCGGATGATGTAGGGCGAATCCACGACGGCGGGGCGCAGCGGGCGGTTGCCAAACACGATCAGGCGATGTGGGTCGCTCACCACGGCGTGGGCGCCGAATTTCGCGAGCTCGGGGATCCAGGAAAACCCGTTTTCGTAAACCTTGTTCCAGAAGTGGATCGTGCCCTCGCAGCGCACGGCGAGCGCGATGAGCAGGGGCAGCAGGTCCACGGAAAAATACGGCCACGGGGCGGCCTCGATCTTGGGCAGGAGGTTGCTGGTGTAGGGTTCCTCGATGCGGAGTTTCTGGCCGCGGCGGACGAGGGCGGTGAAGGTGCCGTCGGCGGCGGGCTCGTGCTCGACCACGACGCCCAGCTTGGCGAAGGCGCGCACGATGAGGTCGAAGTGGTGGGGGAGGGCCTTGGTGACGCGGACCTCGCCGCCGGTGATGGCGCCGAGGGCGAGGAAGGTGACGATCTCGTGGTAATCGGTCCCGATGGTGATCTCGGCCCCGCGCAGCGTATCGACACCGTGGATACGGAGCATGGAGGTGCCGAGGCCCTCGATCTTGGCGCCCATGGCGACGAGGGCGGCGCAGAGCTCCTGCACGTGGGGCTCGCTGGCGGCGTTGATGAGGGTGGACTCGCCCTTGGCGAGGGCGGCGGCCATGGCGAAATTTTCCGTGACGGTGACGGACATGTAGTCGCACCAGTGGCGGGCGCCGGTGAAGCCGGAGGGCAGGGCGATGACGAGCGGGTCCTCGCCGCCGACGGTGGCGCCGAGGGCGGAGAGGATTTCCAGGTGCGGGTCGATCTCGCGCACGCCGAGCGAGCAGCCCTTGGCGTTGGCGAGGAGGGTGATGCGGCGCAGGCGGTGGAGCAGGGCGGGGAAGAGCAGGACGGTGGACCGCATGTCCGACGGCAGCTCGTCGTTGGCGAGGGCGGAGCGGAAGCCGGAGTGGTCGAGCCGCATGACGCCGGCGGCGCGGTCCCACTCGATGCGCGAGCCCTGGGCGGTGAGGAAGGCGACCAGCTTGTTGAGGTCGGTGATGTCGGGGACGTTGCGCAGGGTGACGGGCTCGTCGGTGAGCAGCGTGGCGCAGAAGATGGGCAACACGGAGTTTTTGTTGCCGGAGGGGATGATGGTGCCGCTGAGCGGTTTGCCACCGTGCACGTGGAGATCGGCCATGGGAGGGAGCGGATAAAAAATGACCAATGACCAATGTCCAATGACCAATGACGATGGGCGGACGATCCAGTCGTGGTGCGGGAAAAAAAGGTGGGTGTGGGCGAAAAAAAAGCGCCCGCCGGTGAGGCGGACGCTTGGGAAATGCGCTCGGGGGCGCGGGGCTTGGCAAGGCTTATCAGGCTGCGGGGCCGGAAGAGCCGCCGGAGGGGCGGGAATCGCCGTCGGGGCGAGGGCCGCGACCCTGGCCGCCGTGCTGGCGGCGGGGGCCGCCGGAGGACGGGCCGTCGGGGCGGGGACCGCGATCACCGCGCTCGCCGCCGGGGCCGCCCGGGCCGCCGCGACCGCGACCACGACCACCGCGGCGACGGCCGCCGCGACCCTGGCCCTGGCCGTCGGGACGGGGACCGCGCTCGCCGGAGCGCTCGCCGCCGCCGGAGGAGGCGCGGCCGATCTCGTCGCCGGGGGCGGGGGCTTCGGCGGCGCCGCCGCCGAAGATGTTTTTGAGCCAGCCCATGAAGCCGGAGCTCTTTTCCTGGGCGGGCTTGGCGGCGGCGGGTTTGCCCGCGCCGGGCTGGCCGGAGGGGCGGGGGCCGTCGCGGCGGTCGTCGCGGCGGGGCTGCTCGGGGCCGCCGTCGCGGCGACGGTTTTCGCCGCCGGGGCGGGGCTCGCCGCCGCGGCGGTTTTGGCCGGAGCGGGGGCCGCCGTCGCGGCGCTCATCGCGGCGGGGCTGGTCGCCGGCGGGGCGGCCCTCGACGGGACGGAGCGGGGTGATCTCGCGGGCGACGACGGGCTTGCGCTCGATGCGGAAGACGGGGCGTTCGCCGGGAGGCGTGGAGGCGGCCGGGGCCGGGGCGGCCGAGGCGCCTGGGGATTCCCAGCTGGTGGCGGGGCGGGGCGCGGCAGGCGGCAGGATATTGAGTTCGGCCATGGGCTCGGGCGCAGCGGGGGCGGCGGGGGCCGGCACGGAGGCGGCCGCGGGGGCGGGCGTCTCGATGGCGGCGACAGGCGCGGGCGCGGGAGCGGCGACGGGGACGGAGGCCGAGCTGGGGCTCGGCGTTCCCGGGGCAGGGGTCTCGGCGGCGACGGGCTGGGCCGCCGGGGTCTCCGGGGCGGGCGAGGCGTCGAACGGGTGGACGTATGTGGTTGGGGCGACGACTACCTTGATGGCGGTCGGTTGGTAGCCGGCGACGGGTGCGGAGCCGGTCGGGGCGTTGCTGGCGGGGCGGGCGGGGCGTTTGCCACGGGCCAGCCCGGTGCCGCGGCTGGAGCCAAAACCGTCGTGGGAGACGGGGGCGGCGGGCGCGGCGGGGGTCTCGACGGGGGCCTGGGAAGGCGCGGCGTCGGACGGGTTGTTATCGGACATGTCGGGTTTTGTTTTCGGTTAAGGCGCGCTCACCGCAAGGGCGCGGGAGCGGCGCGAGGTTGATGGTGGCGGCGGAGCGCGGGGGGCGCTTTCACGCGGCAACAATCGTTTGCAAGGTCGTGGCGGGCGGGGGCCGGCGCAATCTTTTGTTTGTAGGGGAAAAAGATGACAGGCGCGCGGCGGCGGGCGGGGGCGCGGGGCTTGCCAAGGGGCGGGCGGGGCGGCAGCGTGCGGCGCAACTTTTTAATCCCCATGGACAAACTCGAAGAGATCTTCCGGATGCAGAACGCGTTAAATGCCCGCATCGGCGTGAACCTGCCGCCGCCGACGGACGAGGAAAAGGCGAAGTGGATCCTCAACTACACGCGGGCGATGCAGCAGGAGACGGCCGAGCTGATCGACAGCGTGCCGTGGAAGTGGTGGGCGAAATACCAGAAGTTCGACGAGCAGAACGCGAAGGTGGAGGTGGTGGATTTGTTCCACTTTCTGGTGTCGCTGGCGCAGACCCTGGGCATGACGGCGGACGATGTCTACCAGGCCTACCTCAAGAAGAACGCGGTGAATCACCAGCGGCAGGAAACGGGCTACGTGAAGAAGGACGCGGACGACTCGAAGCACATCTGAGCCGGGAGCGGCGGAAGTGATTAGGCAGATTTTTTAACCGCGGATGGCGCGGAGGGGCGCGGATACAGACCTAGTATCCGTGCCCGTCTGCGGGGCGCGCGGTGCGCTTCAGGATTCGAGGGATTTGAGGGCGGCCTGGTAGGCGGTGTCGGCCTGGGCGGCGGACGAGGCGGTGAAGCCGAGGTCGCGGATGAGGCCGTCTTTGAGGCCGTAGATCCAGCCGTGGACGGTGAGGTCCTGGCCGCGTTCCCAGGCGTCGCGCACGATGGTGGTCTGGCAGACGTTGGAGACCTGCTCGATGACGTTGAGCTCGCAGAGGCGGTTGGCCCGGGTGTCCTCGCCTTGGAGGGAGTGGATGCAGGCTTCGTGGCGGCTGCGGACGTCCTGAATGTGGCGGAGCCAGTTGTCGGCTAGGCCGACGCGATCGCAACGGAGGGCGGCGCGCACGCCGCCGCAGCCATAGTGGCCCACGACCATGACGTGTTTCACCTTCAGCACGTCCACGGCGTATTGGAGGACGGAGAGGCAGTTGAGGTCGGTGTGGCAGACGACGTTGGCGATGTTGCGATGGACGAACACCTCGCCCGGGAGGAGGCCGATAATCTCGTTGGCGGGGACGCGTGAGTCGGAGCAGCCGATCCAGAGGTATTCGGGGTTTTGCTGGCGGGAAAGCTTGGGGAAGAACTCCGGGTCGCGCAGGGAAATGGCGGCGGCCCAGTCGCGGTTCTGACTAAAAAGGCGGGCGAGGGATTCCATGGACGCGGAGTCTGGGTGGTCGGCGCACGGCGCGACAAGGGAAAGGTTTTTGTTGGTGGGCCCTGCGGGATTCGAACCCGCAACCAAGGGATTATGCCTGCCACTTCGGCTTTCGCCGCCGGCGTCCGGGGGAGGGACGTCGTTCGTGGTCTGGACTATGCCTTCGCCATGGGGCCGCGAGGCCCGGTTAGGCGGGTGATTATAGTCTCTACACCTTCGGCGCGTCGCTTGGGGCGGGCGCGCCGCTTGGCTCGGCGTTGGGAGGTAAAACCGTTCGCCGAAGTTACACCTGACTAACGGCGGCTTTCGCCGCCGCCGACCCGATTTCTCAAGTCCCCTGCTCTGACCATTGAGCTAAAGGCCCGACTAACAAAGAACGCCCGCGACATTTGGAGCGATCGGGGGCGGCGCAAGCCCCAACACGCCGGCGCGGGACGCGGAGGCGGGGCGCAGGGACGCTGCGCGGGGATACGGCCATTCACCACGCGCCGCCGACGTAGCCCTGGGCGCCCTTGATGATGAACACGCCGAGGTTTTTCACGAGGTGGGCGACGAAGCACGGGAGCAGCGAGCGGGAGGGGTTCCACGCGGCGAAGCGGCAGGCGTAGAACCAGAGGGAGCCGAGGAAGACGGCGCCGAAGCTCCAGAAGCCTTTGACGGTGAGGGTGAGGGCGAAGCCGTCGTCGTCCCATTTCCAGAGGAAGGGATGAAGGAGCGCGAAGAGCAGGGAGGCGCCAAAGATGCCGGCGAGGAGGGCGCGGCGGCCGCGGCCCTCGACGACGAGGTAGCCGCGAAAGATGACCTCCTCGATGATGGCGGCGACCAGGGTGTAGAAGCCGAAGAGCAGGGTGATGCGGGACTGCTCGTCGGAGATACCGAGGGCGATCTCGCCGAGGGTCTCGAAGGCGAGGATGATGGCGGTGCCGCCGGCGGCGATCCAGAGGGCGCGGGCGGGGGCGGGGGTGGCGCCAGGCAGGCCGGTGGGCGGGGCGTCGGGCGCGGCGCGGTGGGCCTGGAGATCGGTCCACCAGAGCCAGGCGAGGTAGAGGCCGATGCCGCTCATGACGACGAGCGCGACGGGGTTTTCGTTCATGGGGCGGGAAGTTGGGCGGGCGCGTGGCCGGGCGGCAACACGGGAGTGGCGGCGGAGCGTGGCCGGGCGGGCGCGGGTGGGGGCGGGCGATTCCGGCGGCGGGGGATTGCGCCCGGGCGAGGGCGAGTTAACGGTGACGGCATACTTTTCTATGAGCGCCATTGCCGCCGACGGACTTCAAGTGACCAGCAGCGCCGGATTCGCCGGGGTGTTTGCCCGCGTGGCTCCGCACATGGCCGCGCTGGACGCCTTCCTGCGCGGGCAGCTGGCGGAGTTTGAGCCGGAGATCCGCGACATGGCGGACTACTGCATCGACACCTCGGGCAAACGCATACGCCCGGCGCTGGTGTTTTTCAGCGGATGGCGCGGGGCGGGCGCGCCGGCCCCGGCGCTGGTGCAGGTGGCAGCGGTGGTGGAACTGGTGCACCTGGCCACGCTGGTGCACGACGACATCATGGACGAGGCGGAGGTGCGGCGGAGCCGGCCCACGGCGGCGCTCAAATACGGGCCGGCGGCGGCGGTGTTGCTCGGGGACGCGTTGTTCGCGCACGCGCTGCACCTGGCGGCGCGTTTCCCGACCACGCGGGTGTGCGAGGCGGTGAGCGAGTCCACCCGGCGGGTGTGCGCGGGCGAGATCGTGCAGACGATGCGTCGGCGCTCCACGGGGCTGACCCGCGCGGACTATGATCGCGTGATCGATCTGAAGACGGCGGAGCTTTTCCGGGTGTCGTGCGCGCTGGGGGCGAGCCTCGGCGGCTACGACGACGGGTTCGCGGCGGATGCGGCGCGCTTCGGCCGGCACCTCGGCATCGCGTATCAAATCTACGACGACCTGGCGGATTTCTTCGGGCGCGAGCAGCGCATCGGCAAGACCCTCGGCACGGACCTCGCGAGCGGGAAGCTGACCCTGCCGCTCATCGAGCTGCGGGAGCGGCTGGAGCCGGCGGAGCGGGATGCGTTGGAGGCCGAGCTGCAGGGCCGGGCGGAGCCGAGGCTGGAGCGGCGGCTGACGCAGATGCGCGAACTCGGGGTCTTCGAGGCGGTGGCGGCGGAGATCGAGCGCGAGCTGGCTCGGGCGGAGGCGGCGCTGGCGCCGCACGCGGCCCTGCCGGCGACGGCGCATCTGGCGGACTTGCCCCATGTGCTAAGATCGCAGGTCGCAAGCCTGCGCTGATCCTCCACGCCCGAAGCCCGCCCCATGGACACCTCGCTCACCAATGTCGCCGCGGGAGACACGTCCGCCCTGCGCAAGCGCGAGGCGGAGGTGGATTGGTGGCTGGTGCAGCGAATCCAGGCCGGCGAGGTGGAGCGCTTCGACGAGCTGGTGCACAAATATCGCGAGCGCATCTGGTCGGTGGTGTATCACCTGACCTCGAACCGGGAGGACGCGGCGGACCTGACGCAGGACGCGTTCATCAAGGCCTTTAAGTCTATCAACCGCTTCCAAGGGCAGTCGGCGTTTTTCACCTGGCTGTATCGCATCGCGGTGAACGGCGCGCTGAACCATCTGCAAAAGGCGAAGCTGCGGCGGTTTTTCAGCCTGGAGCAGATCCGGGACGAGGAGCCGGTGGCGGAGCTGGTGGCGCAGTTGGCGGACCCCGGCGCGAGTTCGGACCGGCGGGCCTGTCTGTCGGAGCTTCAGCAAAAATTGAACGAGGCGATGCAAAAACTGTCTATCAAGCATCGCACCGTGGTGACTTTATTCGAAATAGACGGCCTTTCGCACGAGGAGATCGCCGAGATCACCGGCACCTCCGTGGGCACGGTGCGCTCGCGTTTGCACTATGCCAAAGAGCTTTTGAAGAGTGATTTAAGCGCTTATCTACGCACATGAGCAAGCCCACCAAGCCATCGGGACACGTCGCCTTGGAAGACCTGCTTAAGCTGAAGCGGGCGGAGCGGCCGGACGCGGAGTTCTGGTCCGAATTTGAGCGGGGACTGCGGCAAAAACAGCTGGCCGCGATCATGGAGCCCAAGCCCTGGTGGCTGGGTTTGAGTCTGGTCGCGCGTCGTCACGGCGCCTGGGCCGGGGCGGGTGTCGCGGTGGCGGCGCTGGCGCTGGCTTTCAGCCTGCAAAGCGTCGGGGTCGAGCGCACAGAGCTGGCGGCGGCGCGTCCTGCTTCGGTGGCTGCGGATGCGGCCCAGTTGGCGGCGGCGGTCGAGCCCGTGGTGGTGCGCGCCGACGCGGAGGCGACGATGGTCGCGTCGGCGTCCGAGGCCTCGGCGGTGTCGCCGGCTCCGGCGTCGGAGATCGCGCAAGGTATCGGCGATCTGGATACGATCACGGTTCGGGCTGCGCAAGTGGCGCAGGAGGATACGGAGCGGGCGGTCGCGCGCGCAGACGTCGCACCGGATGTGCTGGCCGGCGCGCTGGCGCAGGTGGCCATGTTGGTCGATGGCGTGGCGGTCGGCGGCGGCGACACGGTTTTCGCGGCGCTGAATCCGGCCGGGATCGGCGGTGTGGAGCCGGCGGGGTTTGGCGCGGAGCCGGCCTTCGCGGCGAGCGCACCGGAGCGGTTTTTCGCGGATGCTTCGGGTGAACTTTCGGCGGCGGCGTTGAATCCGCGGCAGCAGCGTTTGCTGGCCGGGGTGATGGAGCAGACGGGCGAGCGGGGGCTGGCCGAGAAGTCGCTGGCGGCGGTGCGCGAGCGCGTGCTGCACCACGTGATGGACAGCGAGGAACTTTACGCCTCGATCTCGCGGCTGGGCGTGAGCGGGGACCGCTTGCAGCTGCGGTTTTGACCCAGACCTTGCGCGGCAAGCGCGGCGAGAGTGTCGATCAAACGCGGATGCGGGCCTGCGCGACGGCGCGGCCGAGTTGATGGATGACCGGGCGGGTTTGCTCGGGGGTGAGCGGCGGGAGGTCGGGTAATTCGCCGGCGCGGGCGTCGCCTAGGAGACGTTGGGCGTGGGCGCGGGCATCGTCCCAGCGGGCGCGGAGCTCGGAGTGGGCGAAAGGCAGTGACGCCGACAGGGCGGGGGCGGCGGCGAGGCTTTTGAGGAAGCTGCGCCACTCGGTGAGCAGGCGGTCGATGTCGCCGCGGCCGGCGTTGGCCTGCTCGTCGGCGAGGGTGTGCGAGAGGGCTCCCCGCGAGGCGGTGCGCTCGACCACGGCTTGGACGATCTCGCTGGCACCGTAGCCGTAGGCGGGCGGCAGGCCCTCGTCGAGGTAGCCCTCGACGACGAGGCGGCGGTAGGTCTTTTCGCAGACGAAGGCGAGACGGCCGAGGCGGCGCGGGTTGGTGCCGGAGAAGCGGTCGCCGGCGAAGAGGTTGGCGCAGTCATAGAGCAGCTGGTCCACCGGGTAGCGGCGGTCCTCTAGGCCGGCGGCGAGGGCGAGGCCCTCGGGGCCGAGGAAGGCGGAGACGATGGCACCGCGGGCGGTGAGGCGCAGGCGTTTGTCGAGCACGCCGACGCGTTGCCATTCCCAGAGCGGGGTGGGCTCGGGCGAGAGGGCGAGGCATTCGGGACGGAGCGCGCAAGACGCGCAGCCGGGAAAGGGCTCGCGCCGCCGGCGCACGAGGCGGGCGCGGCCTGTATCCGTGAGGAGACTACACGGCAGGGCCGGGGAGTCGGGGCCGGCGAGGCGGGCGGAGGTGGCCTCCGCGCCGAGAAGGAGGGGGACGTCGGTGAAGAAGCGCGGGGCGGCGTCGGCGGCGAGGGCGAGGGCGGATTCGCCCGGCGCGAGGCGGCGGAGGAGGGCGGCCCAGGGCAGGGGCGCGGCGCGTTTTAGCCGGAGCGGGGCGGCGCGGCGCAGGCGCGGGGTGCGACCGGAGACGAGCATGTAGCCGGTGTCGTCCAGGCCGCGGCGGCCGGCGCGGCCTATCATCTGCAGGAGCTCGTGCGGGGCGATGTCGCGCTCGACGGCGCCGGTGCGGTAGGCGGCGGCGGTGAGCATGACGGAGCGCAGGGAAAAATTGATGCCGGCGGCGAGGCCGAGGGTGGCGACGACGGCGCGGAGTTGACCGGCCTTGGCGAGCGGTTCGACGAGGCCGGCGCGCTGGGCGTAGCTCAGGCCGCTGTGGTGGAAGGCGACGCGGCGCTGGAGGAGCTTGGCGAGGACTGGGCCGGCGAGGGAAATCTGCTCGGCGGTGAGCGGGAGCGGATCGGCGAGGGGGAGCTCGCGGGCAAACTGGCGGGCGAGCCGCTCGGCGTCGGCGCGGTGGGGGGCAAAGACGAGGACGGGCGCGAGGCCCTCGCGGAGCGCGCCGGCGACGCGGCGCGACCAGAAGCCCTCGATCTCGCGGGGCAGGCCGGTGACCAGGTCGTCGATCTCGATCTCCTCGAGCGGGACGGGGCGCTCGGCGGTGCGGACGGTGCGCACGCGGCGGCCGAGACGGGTGAACCAGGCGGCGACGTCCTCGGGATTGGCCACGGACCCGGAGAGCAGGAGGAGCTGGACCGAGGCGGGCAGGGTGGCGAGGACGCCCTCATAGTGGTTGCCGCGCGCGGGGTCGGCGAGCCACTGGTATTCGTCGATCACGAGGAGATCGGGGAGGTCGCCGCGCGGGGCGGATTTGTCACCAATCTGGTTACAAAAGGGTCGAAGCAGGGCGCCCTGGGCGGCCTCGAGGGTGGCGACGACGACGGGCGCGTGGGGGGAGACGGAGAGGTCGCCGGTGGTGATGCCGACGCGCCAGCCGCGGGCGCGCCACTCGGCGTATTTGTCGTTGGCGAGGGCGCGGGTGGGGACGGTGAAGACGGCGCGGCGGGCGAAGTTGCCCTGCTCGACGAAGCGCTCGAAGACGTGGGTTTTGCCGGCGCCGGTGGGGGCGTCCACGATCACGTCACGGCCGGATTGGAGGGCGTGCACGGCCTCGCGTTGCCACGCGTCGGGCAGGAGGAGGGTTTGCAGGCCTTCGAGGTCACCGAGACGCATGGGCGGCGCACGGTAGGGCGGGCGGCGGAGCGGTCAAACGCCACGCGCCGAAGGGTGGGTGGGGCGGGACGGGTGCGGGTGTGTCAGCGGAAGAATTTGACGACCTTGCGCAGGGCGGCGGCGAAGGCGGCGACGTCCTCCTCGGTGTTGTAGAGATAAAAACTCGCGCGGGCGGTGCTGGGGAGGCCGAGTTTTTTCATCAACGGCATGTTGCAGTGGTGGCCGCCGCGCAGGGCGACGCCTTGCTGGTCGGCCACGGTGATGACGTCGTGGGCGTGGATGTCGTCGAAGGCGAAGCTGACCATACCGGCGCGCGGGACGCCGGGGCGGGGGCCGAGCACGCGGAGGCCCGAGAACTCTTGGAGCGCCTCGCGGGCGAGGGCGGCGAGGCGGTGGTCGTGGTCGCCGATGGCGGGGCGGCCGAGGGCGTCGAGGTAATCGCAGGCGGCGGCTAGGCCAACCGCGCCGGCGATGTGGGGCGTGCCGGCCTCGAAGCGCTCGGGGGCGGGCTTCCAGGTGGAGCCGGCGTATTCCACGTTTTCGATCATGCCGCCGCCGCCGCGCCAAGGCGGCATCGTATCCAAAAGATGGCGACGCCCATAGAGCACGCCGACGCCGGTGGGGCCGCACATCTTGTGGCCGGAGAAGGCGAGGAAATCGCAGCCGAGGGCGCGCACGTCGATGGGTTCGTGGCCGATGGACTGGGCGGCGTCGATGACGGTGACGGCGCCGACGGCGCGGGCGCGGGCGCAGAGCTCGGCGGCGGGGTTGAGGATGCCGAGGGTGTTGGAGAGGTGGGTGAAGGCGAAGAGCTTGACCTGCGGGGTGAGGAACTCGTCGAGACGGGCGAGATCGAGGCCGTGCTCGGCGTCGGCGCCGGCGACGGGCAGGTAGCGGATGGTGGCGCCGGCGCGGGCGGCGGCGAGTTGCCAGGGCACGAGATTGGAGTGGTGCTCCATCTCGGTGAGCAGGATGACGTCGCCGGGGCGGAGGTTGGCGGCGGCCCAGGTCTGGGCGACGAGGTTGATGCCGTCGGTGGTGCCGGCGGTGAACACGATCTCGGCGGGGTCGGCGGCGCCGATGAAGCGGGCGACGCGGGCGCGGGCTTTTTCAAAGGCGTCGGTCGCGCGCATGGAGAGCGCGTGGAGGCCGCGGTGGACGTTGGCGTTGTCGTGCAGGTAGTAGGCGGAGAGGGCGTCGAT
>JALOTV010000337.1 GCA_025457685.1 Opitutaceae bacterium | reverse complement strand
CCGTCTTCATCAACCGCTGCGGCGTGCTCGCCGGCGCCGGCCAGTTCGGCCGCGCCGACCAGGGCATCTTCGCGTATTGGTTAAATAGTTACCTCCGGCGGCGCCCGCTCAAGTACATCGGTTTCGGCGGGCACGGCCACCAGGTCCGCGACTGCCTCGCCCTCCCGGTCACCGACCGCATCGTCAACTGCTCCGGCGGCGCAGCCTCCGCGCGTTCCCTGCGCCAGCTCAGCGACTGGTGCGCGGAGCGATTCGGGCCGCACACCGTCACGGCCGACACCACGCCGCGCCCCTTCGACATCCCGTGGATCGTCCTCGACTCGACCAAGGCCGCCCGGGTCTGGGACTGGCAGCCGCAGACCACGACCGAACAGATCCTCGAAGAAATCGCCGCCCACGCCCGGTTGCACCCCGACTGGCTCGACCTCTCCGCGCCGTTTTGAGCCGGTCAGCGACCGCGCGCTTCACTCGCCGGACACGCTCAGCGTCGGAGACTTCCGCCCGGCCGCATCGAGCCGGCGCAGCTCATCGCCGGTTTTCTCCACCCATGCCGCCACCGCCTCGATCTCCGCATCGGTGAGACGCGCCTGGCGGTGTATCCAGGTGTACGAGGCCAGCGGCATCGTGCCTTCGGTGATTTCATCGAGACAGGCCTCCAACTGCCGCCTGGCCCGGCCCTCCGGCTGTTTCCAAAACTCGGAAAAATTCAGGTGCTTCTTCCCGTCGCGCACATGGGTGGCCAGAAACCATCCGGCCGGCTGCACCTCGGCATACCACGGGTAGCGCGTTTCGTTGGAGTGGCAGTCGTAGCAGGCCCGTTGAAACGCGGCCCTCACCTCCGCCGGCGCCGTGTGCCGCGAGAACAGGTCGTGGTCATGCGAACCGGCGACCGGCGTGTTTTTGGCCGGCCGGACAAACTGCATGCCCAGAAAAATCAGGCCGAGCACGAGGAGTGATTTGCGGATCATGTGGAGTGCGCATTTTCTCCGCCTGCCAGGCGGAGGGTTTCGCATACGTTAGCGCGCCGGGAAACCGGCCCAAAAGCCGGACAGCGTAACAACGTTGTTACTCTCCCGGAGTGGCCGCGCCGAACGTGCCTTGAAGAGTGCTGTCCCATGAAAGAATTGATGATCGCTTCGCCCGTCGGCGCAGCCGGCCCGCAGGCGGCACCCTCAGCCCCGCCCATCAACGCAGTCGAGGGACCGCCCTTGTCGACTCCGCCCGGCAGGATCAACCTCCCTCCATCGTGCGCATCCTGATCGTTGAAGATGAATCCCAGCTCGCGCGGCATGTGGCCAGCGCGCTGACCCGTCATGGCCATGTGCCGACGATCAAAAACGACGGGCTCGAGGCGCTGCAGGCAGCCAGCGCCCAACCGCCCGATCTCATCGTGCTGGATCTGAACCTGCCGGGCCTGGACGGATTGTCCGTGCTCGCGCGCCTGAAGCAGGCGGGTTGCCCGTCACGTGTATTGATTCTGACCGCGCGCAACGAGGTCGAGCACCGCATCAAGGGGCTCAATGCCGGGGCCGATGACTACCTCGCCAAACCCTTCGCCATGGAAGAGCTGCTCGCCCGCATCGAGGCGCTGGGCCGGCGCGGCGCCGTTGCCGCCTCCACGGAGCTGCTCACCGTCGCCGACCTCTGCATGGACGTGCAGCACCGGCGCGTCACGCGGGGAGGCCAGCCCGTGGCGCTCTCGCCGCGCGAATTCGACCTGCTGCAACTCCTCATGCAGGAGCCCGGCCGGGTGTTTTCCCGCACCGAGCTCTGCGAACGCGTCTGGCAGCGCGACCACGAGTACGACACCCGCACCGTGGAAATTTTCATCACCCGTCTCCGCCGCAAGGTGGATGCGCCGGCGGCCACGCCCCTGATCCACACCCACCGCGGAATCGGCTATTGCGTGAGCGACATGCCCGGTGCCGGATCGAGCAGCCCGTTTAGCAAAGCATGACACCCAACCCCTCACGGCTCCGCCGCCCGCCCGCACGTCTCCACCCCATCCTCGCCGCCGCACTGGCCCTGATCGCCGGCTGCCTCCCCCTGGCCGCCGGCACCATCGAAGGCCGCGTGCAGCTCACCGACGCGAAATCCGCCCCGGTGATGAACAAACGCTATGACATCGTCGCCAAGGGCGGCACCCTCGCCACGAATCCGCCGCTCGCCGTGGTCTACCTGGAAGGCAGTTTTCCCAAGCCCGACAGCCAGCCGATCGCGCAAATGATCCAAAAAGACCTCATGTTCGTGCCCTCGCTGCTCGCCGTGCGCACCGGCACCAAGGTCGAGTTCCCCAATCACGACGACGCCCACCACAACGTTTTCTCCTACTCGTCCCCCAAGCGCTTCGACCTCGGACGCTACCGCCGGGACGAGCGCCCGATCCCGTTTCAAGTGTTCGACACCCCCGGCCTGATCACGCTGCGCTGCGACATCCATGAACACATGCGCGCGCTCATCCTCGTGCTCGACACCCCGCATTTCGTGCTGACCGATGCCTCGGGAAATTTCCGCCTCACCGGCCTGCCCGCCGGCCGCTACACGCTCAAGGCGTGGCTCAACAGCAAGAAAACCCTCGAGCAGCCCGTGGAAATCACCGCCGACACGGTGACGACCCTCAACTTCCCGTGAACCCAGCGCCCCCGCGCACGGGGAAAAACGCCTTCACCCGCTTCCACACGAAGCTGCTCATCGCCATGATGCTCGTGGTCTCGTTGATCACGGCACTGGGCGTCGTTTTTGCCGAACGCAACGCCGCCGCCAACCTGGAGGCCACCCTTCGCCAGGAATTCGTGAGCGATCTGGCCGCACTGCATCACCGGCGCGAGATACGCCGCGCCGCCCTCGTCGAGCGCTGCCGCGCCCTCGTGCACTACCCCCGCATCCACGCCGCCCTCGAAGACAACGCCCTCGACCTGCTCTACCCCACCGCGCACGACGAACTGCGCGACCTCACGGCGCCCGCCCCGGCGGACGCTCCCGCCAGCACATTCCTCCACGCGCGCTTCTACCGCTTCCTCGATCGCACCGGCGCGGTCATCCCTCCGGGCGACACCACCGGCGTCGGCGAGCTCTCCGCCGGCGAAGAGTCCCGGCTCTCGCTGCCCGCCCCGCCGGATCGTCCACAAAGCGGATACCTCGCCCAGCAAACCGCACCAGGCGACACCCGGATCAGCGAAATCATCGCGATGCCGATTTTCTCCCACGAAAACGGCGAGCTGATCGCCGCGCTCGTCCTCGGCTTCGAGCCCTACCAAAATGCCAACACCGCAGGCCGGCATGGCCTGAAAAACGGCCTCTGGTTCGAAAACCACCTGCACCTGCCCGGCCTCAGCGAGGCGGCGAGGACACAGATCGCCGCCGAGGTCGCACGCGCGGTCGCCGCGCAGCCGTTTGCCGGCGACGAGACTCATCTGCCCATCTCCCTCGAAGGCGTTCCCCACCTCCTTTTCTACAAGACGCTGAACGCCGCCTCCCTTTTTCCCCGCGCGTATGAGATCAGCCTCTATTCGCTCACCGC
>JALOTV010000336.1 GCA_025457685.1 Opitutaceae bacterium | reverse complement strand
CTGAAGGTTTCCCAGGGCAAGTTCACCACCGAGTGCATCAACTTCCTGATCGAAAACGACCACGGCGAGGAACTCGCCGCCACCTTCAAGCGCTGGATGGCCGAGCAAAACCTTCGCGCGCCCGTGCTGCACTGGATCGTCAAAAACCGTCGCTCCAATAAATTCAGCAAGATCCTCGACGGCCTTGTCTCCCCCCGCCTCCTCTCGGCCATTTTCTACGCCATCGACTACGAGGCGCTCCAGGCCGCCTCCGCCCGCCGCATCCCCCTCGCCGACGCCCTCTCCGAGGACACCGAGCTCATCCCCGACCTGCTCGAGACCGCCTCGGCCGAGACCGCACGCGACCTCGCGCACTCGCTCCTGCTCAACCAAGGCTTCGAGGACCTCACCAAGAAGTCCCTCCTCGCCCGCTTCATCAAGCTCTTCCCCTCCATCTCCACCGTCCTCACCGGCGAAAACGAGGCCAAGGAGGAACAGCTCCTCGTCTCGCGCGACTCCTACGAGCGCAAGCGCGAGGAATACGAGGCCATCATCTCCAAGAAGATCCCCGAAAACTCCAAGGCCATCGCCGCCGCCCGCGAGCACGGCGACCTCAAGGAGAACTCCGAATACAAGATGGCCAAGCAGGACCAATCCGTGCTCATGGCCCAAAAGGCCCAGCTCGAGAAGGACCTCGCCCGCGCCCGCATCACCGACTTCAAGGAAGCCACGCTCGATATCGTCGGCGTCGGCAGCATCGTGAACGTCACCCTCGCCTCCACCGGCAAGTCGCTCCGCTACACCGTCCTTGGCGCCTGGGATAGCGTGCCCGAGAAGAACATCGTCTCCTACAAGACGCCCCTTGGCCTCGCGCTCGTCGGCAAAAAGGTCGGCGACACCGTGAAGGTGAAGATCGGCCAGTCCGAGGAAACCTACACCATCACCTCGCTCGGTCGCTACGCCGACGCCGCCTGATCCGGTGCCTCATCCCTTGGCCGCGCCGTCCGCAAGGGCGGCGCGGCTTTTTTGTATCCAGATTCCCACAACGCGCACGCCCTTCCGCTCGGCATTTGCCTTATCCGTGTTTATCCGTGCCATGCTCCGGTAAACCTTTTCCGATCTCTTCCGCCGCGTGAACACCTCCTGGGATACCCTCAAGCTCCTCGCCGAGCCCACCCGCCTGCGCATCCTCGCCCTCCTCCTGCGCGAGGAGTTGTCCGTCGCCGAGCTTCAGGAAATCCTCGGCATGGCCCAGTCCCGGATCTCCTCCCAGCTCGCCCTGCTGCGCTCCGCCGAGCTCGTGTCCGACCGCCGCGACGGCAAACGCGCCTACTACAGCCTGCGCGATCCGCTCCCCGCCCCCACCCTCGCCCTCCTGCGTTCCGCGACCGATGCCGTCGCCGGCCAACCCGAACTCGCCGCTGATCGCGACGGCCTCGCCAGGGCGCTCACCCGTCGCCGCGCCCATCAGGAGGAATACTTTAACCTCATCGCCGGCCGACTCGGCAAAAACTACTGCCCCGGCCGCTCTTGGGAAGCGCTTGGCCACCTCGCTCTCCGCCTCGCCCCACCCATCGTGATCGCCGATCTCGGCGCCGGCGAGGGCCTCGTGTCCCAGCTTCTCGCCCGCCGCGCCAAACAAGTTTGGTGCATCGACAGTTCGCCCAAGATGGTCGAGGTGGGCAGCGCCCTGGCCGAGAAAAACGGCCTGTCCAACCTCGCCTACAAACTAGGCGACATTGAACAAGTCCCCCTCGAAACCGCGTCCGTGGACCTCGCCATCCTGAGTCAGGCCCTGCACCATGCCCAACATCCCCAGGCCGCGGTGAACGAAGCCCTCCGCATCCTCAAACCCGGCGGTCAGCTTCTCGTCCTCGACCTCAAGGAACACGCCTTCGAAAAAGCCCGCGAACTCTACGCCGACGTCTGGCTGGGGTTCACCGAAAACACCCTGCACGCCTTCCTCGAAAAGGCCGGCTTCCACTCCGTCGAGGTCGTCACCGTGGCACGCGAGACCGAGCCGCCCCACTTCGAAACCTTGCTCGCCAGCGGCCGCAAACCCGCCTGAGCCGGCCTCTCCGCATCTCGCCCGTCCCCCCGCGTTTCTTCGGTTGCGCGGCCTGCCGTCCGGGTAGATGTTCGACTGTTTATGCAGCTTGATATCCCCTCCGGCGATTTTGCCGGCTATATCTTCGATCTCGACGGCACGCTCGTGGACACCATGCCGGTGCACTACCGCGCCTGGCAAACCGCCCTGCGCCACGAGGGTCTGGCGGGCAATCTCGACGAGGACTATTTCTACGCCTTGGGCGGCGTGCCTTCCATCCAGGTCGCCGAGCTCATGGCCGCCAAACACGGCCTCAAGATCGCCAGCCCGGTCGGCGTCGCCGAACGCAAGGAGGAGATCTACCGCGAGCAACTCGACGGCGTGTCCCCCATCGATCCGGTGGTCGCCTTCGCCCGCCGCGTCGCACTCACCCATCCGGTCGCCATCGCCACCGGCGGCACACCTGACGTCGCCCTGCCCTCCCTGGAGGCGGCCGGTCTCTCCGATCTTTTCCAGATCGTGGTCACACCGCTCGACGTCGCCCCCGGACGCGGCAAACCCCACCCGGACATGTTCCTCGAGGCCGCCCGGCGCATGGGCGTGCCACCGGAAAAGTGCCTTGTGTTCGAGGACGCCGAGCCCGGCATGCGTGCCGCCCTCGCCGCCGGCATGCAGGTCGTCCGCGTGCCCAGCCGGCGCTGATCCGTCACCTTCCCGTCCGTCTTCTTCTCCTTACTCGCCCTCATGGCCGACTTCCTCGACGAGGTTCCCAAGACCGAACGCAAACGCTGCGACCGCGCCTTCCTGGTCGGCGTGCAAACCCACGACATGGCGACAGGCGAAGCCGCCGAGCTCCTCGACGAACTCGAGGAGCTGGTGCAAAACCTGCGCATCGAGATCGTCGGTCGCGAACTGGTGAACCTGCGCCAGCCCACCCCCGCCACCCTCATCGGCAGCGGAAAAACCGAGGAGATCATCGCCGCCGCCAAGGCCGCCGAGGCCGACCTCATCGTCTTCGACGAATCGCTCTCCCCCGCTCAGCAGCGCAATTGGGAAAAAGCCTCCGGCCTCGCCGTCATCGACCGCGAGGAGGTCATTCTCGATATCTTCGCCGACCGCGCCAGCACCCGCGAGGCCGTGCTCCAGGTCGCTCTTGCGCGCATGCAGTATTCCTTGCCGCGCCTCACCCGCGCCTGGACGAGCGGCGAAGGCGAGACCCAGCTCGAGCAGGATCGCCGCCTGGTCAACGACCGCATCGTGCGCCTCAAGCGCGAACTCGCCGACGTGCGCAAACAGCGTGGCGTGCAACGCCACAAACGCCAGCGCGTGCCCGTGCCCACCGCCGCCATCGTGGGCTACACCAATGCCGGCAAGTCCTCCCTGCTAAACGCCCTCACCGGCGCCAGCGTGCTCGCCGAGGACAAGCTTTTCGCCACCCTCGATCCCACCACCCGCCAGCTCCTGCTGCGGGGCAACCAGAAGCTGCTCGTCACCGACACCGTGGGCTTCATCCGCCGCCTGCCCCACGGCCTGGTCGAGGCCTTCAAGGCCACGCTCGAGGAGGCCATCGTCGCGGATTTTCTCATCCACGTGCTCGACGTCACCGCAGCCAACGTCGCCGCCCATCACGCCACCACCCTCTCCGTGCTCGGCGAGCTCGGGGCCGACGCCAAACGCGTGATCACCGTCTTCAACAAGGTGGATGCCGCCGACGAGGCCCAACTCATGCGCGCCCGGGCTCTCGCTCCCGAGGCCATCTACCTCAGCGCCAAGTCCGGCCAGGGCCTGCCCGATCTGGTTGACCGCTGCCTCGAGCTCATCGCCGACGCCTTCGGCCAGCTGTCCGTGCTCATTCCGCACGCCCGCTACGATCTCATCGCCCGCGCCCACCAGATCGGCCACGTGCAGCAGGAGGAACAACGCGACGACGGCGTGTTCCTCAAGGTGCGCATCCCGCCCAACCAACAGGCGCCCTTCCTGCCCTTCGCCGTCTAGCCCGACGCCGGCGTAGTGGTTGTTCCCTTACGCCACGCCCTCGCCAAGGAAAGCCCCCGCGCGCGCGCAAAACTCCTCCCGCGTCTCCATGTGCGGGTTGTGCCCCGCGTCGGCGATTGTTTCCACCCGAGCTTCTGGGAAATGCGCCGTGATCGCCGCGCCATCTTCCTCGCGCACGTAGCGGGATTTTCCGCCGCGCAGGAATAGCACCGGCCCCGCGAAGCGCTCGTCCGCCGCCAGCGGGTTCGACTCCACCTCGGGCAGCGCCGCCGTGAGCACCGGCAGATTCACCGCCCAGCGCCACGCGCCGTCTTCCGCCCGCTCCAGATTGGTGGTCAGAAATTTCCGCATCGCCCAGTCCGGCACCCGCCCCTCCATCTTCAGCTCCGCCTCGCCGCGCGAACGCAGCTCGGGCAGCCGCAGCTCGTTCATCGCCGCGAACTCTGCGCGGTGACCGTGGGACAGATAGGAGCGCGGCGCGATGTCCACCACCACCAGACGCCGCACCCGCGCCGGATACCGGCACGCCAGGGCCATCGCCACTTTGCCGCCCATGCTGTGCCCCATCAGATCCACCGACTCCAGCCCGCGCCTGTCCATCCACGCCAGCACGTCCGCGACCATGGCCTCGTAGCTCATCACGCCATGCCAAGGCGATTTGCCGTGGTTGCGCGCATCCGGCGCCCACACGTGTCGGCCTCCCGCCACTTCCGCCAGTCCCGCGCCCGCCGTCTGCCAGTTCCGCCCCGAGCCGAGGAGTCCATGCAGCAACACCAACGGCGCCCGGCCCGCGCCGCCCAGTTCACGTTCAAACAACTCCACCGTCTCGGTCTGCTTCATGTCTACCCACTCCACACCGACCGGCCGCCGCCTCGCAACCCCCGCCTTGCGAGCCAAGCCTACTTGCTCCGCATCACAAACACACCGTCCCAATCCGCCCCGGGCGGGTTGGCCAGCATCGCATCGCAACGTTTGAGATAAAGCGTGGGCAAGGGATCGCGCCCCACCCCCGGAGCCGGCGCGGCCCCCGGCATCGCGGCCAGTCGCGCCGCATCGGCAAATCCGTCCCGCGCCTGCGCAAAACGCCCCGCCCGATAGTCCGCCAGCGCACGCTCATACACCTCCAGACTCACATCGCGCGCCGGACGCACCGTGAAGATAGCCACCGGACGCGTCTTTCCTTTCACCCGGATAAAGTCCACCGCCTGGACAACAAACTCCGCCCGCGCGTGCTCCGCCACGCTTTCGCCAAGCACAAGGGCCAGACCGTATTCCTTCGTCACCCCAAGCCGCGAGGCCAGGTTCACCGCGTCGCCGATCACGGTAAATTCCTTCCGCCGGGGCGCGCCCAGATTGCCGACGATCACCTCGCCGTGATTCAGGCCCACGCCGATGTGCAACTCAGTGACTCCGCGCGCGCGCCAGCCCGCGTTCAAGCGCTCCAGCGCCGCGAGCATGTCGAGCGCGGCGCGCACCGCCGACACCGCATCCTCCCGCTCCGTGCGCACGCGCACATTTCCCCAGACCGCCATCACCGCGTCGCCGATGAACTTATCCAGCGTGCCCTCGTGGCGGAAGACACACTCCACCATCTCGCCCAGATACTCGTTGAGCTGCGCCACGAGCGCCTGCGAATCCGCCGCCTCGGTC
>JALOTV010000335.1 GCA_025457685.1 Opitutaceae bacterium | reverse complement strand
TGTCGCCAAGGCAGCGGCGATTTTCGAAACGGCTGTGGCTGGACGCGGTTTCGACGCATTTCCCGACACAAAAATGCCTGGCTCCGTGTGGGAGCCAGGCATGGGCGGCAAACCGAGATCCGGCGCCGGGCGATCGGTCGGCGAGATCAGGGCTGGCGCACGAGGATGAAGGCGTCGGCGCCGAGGTCGTAGGCACTCGAGCTGGTCGATTTCGAGACGACGGTGAGCTTGATCTTGTGGTTTCCGGTGGTGGCGAAGGTGACCAGGCCGAAGCTCTGTTCTTTGTACGATGCGCTGGCGGCGTATTGATTGAGGTTCGTTCCGCGCACGGTGCCGTCGACGCGCAGGGCGAGCGTGCCGCGGTTGTTGACGGCGCGGTAGCGGAGGCGGAGTTCGTAGGTGCCGGCGGGGACATTGTTCAAGCTGTACTCGATCGCATCGCCGGTGCCGTCGGCGCGCAGGACGATGTGTTTGCCGGCGCTCGCGGCAGTATCGGTGAGGACGGCGACGCTGGTATTGGTTCCCGATGCGACCGGGTTGGTGTTTTCGGCTTCGTAGACCAGCTGCGTGGGGGTGGGCGGATTGATCACGTAGGTGGCGCTGCTGACGCTGCTGGTGATCTGGCCGGTTTTAAACGCGACGGCCTTCAGCGTGGTGTTGGCGCTGATCCTGATGGGTGTGCCGTTGTAGAGCGTGCCGGTGGTCTCGGATGGGTCGGTGTTGTTGGTGGTGTAGTGGATGCGCGCGTCGGTGGTGGTGGTGGCGAGCCGGACGTCCTGCGCGGCGGGGTAGGTGCCGGACGCGATGCTGAAGGTGGGCGCGGCCACGATTTCTTGCACGACGAGGGTCGCGGATTTCGTGCGGACAAGCGGGCCGGAGCTGGCGGTCAGGGTGAACGGGTGGCTGCCGACGGGCGTGCCGGCCGAGGTGGCGAGGGTCAGCGTGGTCGTGCCGGATGTGGTGACGGTGGCGGGCGAGAAGCTGGCCGTGGTGTTGGCGGGAAGACCGGATGCGGCGAAATTCACGGTGCCGTTGAAGCCATCGACCGCATTGATGGTCGCGGTGTAGGTGGCGGCGGCGCCGGCGACGACGGTGCGCGAGGCGGGCGTGGTGGTGAGCGTGAAGTCGGGGGTGCGCCCGTTGCGTTGCCGGAGTTGAGCGAGGTAGAGGGACTGTGGTTCGAGTCCGGCGCGGCCGGTGCCTTCGACGTAGCCGAGGGGACCGGCGCCGAGGCCCGCGTTGTTCACCGTGACGCAATTGAAATTACCGATGGCGTAGTTCTGCGCGGTGACCGGTTTCTGAACGGTGAAGGGTTTGCCGCCGCCGTCGCAGCGCCAGATCACACCGTGGGCGGCGGCCCAGCCGTGATTGCTGCCGGCCTTGCCGCGATTGGTGAGACTGATCGAAACGCCCTTTGGTTGGGTAACCACACAGCCATCGAAGAGCATGCCCTGACCCCAGAGGCGGTGCATCTCGGCGGAGCCCCTCGGGCTGGCGAGGATGCTGTTGAGGACGACGATGCCGGAGTCATAGACGGTGCCGTTGGTGATGAACGCGTGGCGCTGGCCGGCGGAGTAGCACTTGTTGAAAAGGATCAACTGGGCCTCTTGCACGGCGAAGCCGTACCAGTTGCCTCCGACTTCCGCTCCGGCGGGATCCGTCACGCGGCAGTCGTAGGCCGTGCAACGGGTCGAGGCTCCCGTGAAAACAATGCCGGCGCGGGCGGCGAATTTCACGCTGACGCCGCGGATCCAGCAATTTTCGGCGGCGCGGAAACGGATGGCGTCGTCGGTGCCGTTCTTGCCTGTGTCGGTGTTGATGGTGCGAGGAGCGCCCTGGACCTGCAGGTTTTCGATGCCGACTTCTTTGATCGTGGAGGTGCGTCCGTATTTATAGATCGTGCTGATGGAGAGCGCGCGGTCGAGGTGGTTAAAGACGGGGGCATCGACCGTGATCGTATTGCCGCTGATGGCGGTGATGTAGCGATGATAACGGATGGCGCCGAGATTGATGTCTTTCTGTGTGTGGCTCGGGTCGACATCCCAAAGATTTTGCGGATCCACGGTGTCTTCCCAGCGCTGCGTGCACGGGTGGTTGATGATGATGTTATCACCGACTTGGAAGGCGCCGGCATTGGCCACCTGGAAACTGCGGGAGCCGACCTGGACGCGCTGGGTGGTGATCTCGGTTTCCGTGCCGGCAACCTTGGTTCTGAAACTATCCGCTGCGCCGCCGTTCACATCGATGACAACGGTCTGCCAAACCATGTTGGTCTGCTTGATGATGGTGGCCGGGCCGCCGTCGCGGCCATCGCCGGCGCCGCGCAAGACGAGGCCGGGTTTGTTCACCGAGATCGTGCCGTCGATGGTGTAGGTGCCGGCCTCCATCAGCAACACGCCGGGCTGGGCCGGGGAGACGTTGGCCGCGGCGATGATGGCGTTGATCTGCGCGAGCGTGCTGCCGGCGGGGATGGTGCCGACGATCCTGTCCACTTGGGGGATGTCGTGATCGGCGCCGCGGTAGCCGGCGTTGCTATAGTCAGGGATGCGGTTGCCCTCGGAGTCGGCGGGGTAGCTGAGTTTTCCGGTGACGGGGTCGACGACGACTTTTTCGGAATTCCAGGCGGAGCCCGTGAGGGCGGTGGCGACCAAGGCAGTCGCGGTTAAAAGCATGCGGCGGCATGCAAACAGGGAGGGCATGATGGGGTGTGTGGGGCTGGGTGTGATCAGGCCATGGGAGACCTGATTGATCAGACGCACAGGCGTCTGGCGGCTGGCACTTCAAGGTGACTGCAGGCCGGCGCAAACGACTAAATCGCGACCTACCCGAACGTCGTAGTCGACAGAGTTGGGCGACGATCTCGCGAAATGAGCGAGTGTGACGGGGCTACAGCGCCAAATGCGGCTTGAGCTTGGCGAAGATTTTGGGGCCCACGCCCTTGATTTCCAAAAGCTCGTCGAGCGAGGTGAACGGACGCGCCGCGAGGATGGCGGCGATCAGGGGCTTCGTGAGGCCGGGCACGGCGGCGAGCTCGGCGGCGGTGGCTTTGTTGACCGAAATGGTCGCGGGCGCCGGCGTGGCGGCGGATTTTTTCGCGGTGGCGCGGCGGCGGGGCGTTTTGGGCGGGGAGATCAGGGGCTCCGGCGGCGGCGCGGTTTGCGTGGAAGTCTCGGCGGTGAAGGGCGCGGTGGTGGCCGGTGTTTCACCGGCTTCGGGCGGAGCGGTGAGGATCGAGACCGGAGCCGCGAAGTTGGTGTAGTCGCGCGTGGTGTAGCCGGTGCCGGTCCACTCGCGGAGCATGAGGCAGAAGTGCCAGGTGCCGTCGGGCGGGGACTTGTAGCCGAGCTCCAGCGGCGGGGGATTCCATTCGCTC
>JALOTV010000334.1 GCA_025457685.1 Opitutaceae bacterium | reverse complement strand
CCTGCTGGCCGATGGCGAGGATCTTACCGCCGCGATGCTCCAAGAGCTGGCGGACGCGCTGGATGAGCGCCTCAAAGCCGTCGATACCTCGTGGGGCTGCACCCTTGTTGCCACCAACGGTCTGCGCTCGCGCCTGGTCAGCTACACCGGCCCAGGCTCGCCCTCTTCGCCCACCATCTCCACTTGGCACCAAGTGGCCTCGTTATTGATCGGCACCTATCGCCGGCCTGAGTGGGTCGAGACCGGCGCGGGCAGCTCGCTCTGGGGCAATTCCACCGACTATTTGACCGAGGCCTTGGCTGCGAGCGGAGCCCCTGGCGCGCTCAACACTTACCTCCTCACCCCGCTCGATACGCGGGGCTACTGGAACCTGATCCGCGAGGCCATCCGCCTCCTGCGCTGGCGCTCGCCCTCGCTTTTGGCGACTGGGCGCGAGCTTCGTGAAAGCGCCCGCACGTCTCCCCCTGTGGACTTTGCCACGGCCAAGTCTAGCTGGGCGGGCTCATCCCCGACCGCGATCTCCAACATCACCGGCACCTCGCTTTTCAGCTCTGCCGTCTTTTTCAGTGAACTATTCCCCGTCACTCCGCCCAACGCGGACGACCACTATCTATTCGCCACCCAGCACGAGGGCACGTTTACGGTGCCAACTGGCCCGCTCTGGGCCTCTTGGCAGGCATGGGTGATCGGCGACGTCCTCACGGACCCCCTTGCCACCTATCAGAACCAAGTCTCTGCCAGCGTGGTCGTGCGGCTCGGCGGAGTGGATACGGAAGCACCAGGCGCGTCGGTGGGCACGTGGCGCATGGATCTCGGCAACTATACCTTGAGCGGTTCGCAATCCATCGAGCTGCTCCCTGGTGCCACGGCCGGCTCCGACCGCTGGGATGTTTTCGATGCGGGTGCGGGCACGGATATAAGTGGCCGGCGGGGTGCCTACCACATCCGCAGTATCGGCTTGGTGGTCCTCAAGCCCGACTTCACCCACCCCTAGCAGTCGGCCTGCACACGCCCTGCAAGGTGCACGCGGTCCGCTTGCACGGCTCCCGCGAAATCGGCCGGATTTCCCAAACCTTTGTCCCAACTCCTCAAACCTCGCGGCGGCTTACATCGCCTGCGGCGAAACTCCATTTGCTGCGCAAATGGCGGAGAGGGAGGGATTCGAACCCTCGTTACCTTTCGGTAAACCGCATTTCGAGTGCGGCGCGATCGACCACTCTGCCACCTCTCCGTTTGCGAAGTGCGGACCGTAGGACCCCGCCCGCCAAACGGAAGCAGAAAGTTTTTCCCGTCCCTTTTCCCGTCTCCGCATCGGGATCGCTACCATACACCCGTCCGCTTCGACGCTCTTCGTGGTTGCCGGTCATTTAAGGTGACGTCGTGCTAGCCGAGACTTCGCGCCCCTCGAGCGCCCGTTCCCTTTCCCGCCCAATGACTCTTCGCACCCCTGAAGCCTGGACCGGTCGCTTCGGCGCCATTCTCGCCGTCGCCGGCAGCGCCGTCGGTCTCGGCAACTTCATCCGCTTCCCCGCCCAGGCCGCCCAATACGGCGGCGGCGCCTTCATGTTGGCCTACTTCGCCTCGTTTCTGATCATCGGCATCCCGCTGGTCTGGGCCGAGTGGACCCTCGGGCGCATGGGAGGGAAGCACGGCTACCACTCCGCCGCCGGCGTGCTCCACTCCGTTGTCCACCGCCCCTGGGCCAAATACCTGGGCGGGCTGGGCTTCCTCATCGTCACCCTCATTTTCGTCTATTACATTTCCATCGAGGCGTGGTGCCTCGGCTACACCGTAAACGCCCTGCTCGGCCGCTTCGACGGCTCCACCGATTACGGCGCCTTCTTCGGCACATTCGTCGGCGCCGGCGCCAACGGCTCCGCCATCGCCTTCGGCCTGGGTGATCTCGGCCTCTTCCTCCTCGCGACCTTCGCCCTCAATTTTTATTTCATCCATAGGGGCATCTCCCGCGGCATCGAAACAGTCTGCCGCTACGCCCTGCCCGCACTCCTCGCCCTCGCCCTCGTCATCCTCGCCCGCGTGCTCACCCTCGGCACGCCCGATCCGACCAAGCCTGACCAAAACGTGATCAACGGTCTCGGCTTCCTGTGGAACCCGAGCAAACCCGGCCTCAGCGTCTTCGACGATCTCGCCAATCCCCAGCTCTGGCTCGCCGCCGCCAGCCAGGTGTTTTTCTCCCTCAGCATCGGCATGGGCGTGATCATCACCTACGCCAGCTACCTCAAACCACGCGACGACGTCGCCCTCTCCGGCCTCACCGCCGCCGCCGCCAACGAGGCCTGCGAGGTCGGCATCGGCGGCACCCTCACCGTGCCCGCCGCCTACGTCTTTCTCGGCGCTTCCGGCGTGGCCGCGCTCGCGGGCCAGACCATCGGTCTCGGCTTCATCGCCCTGCCCCAGGTCCTTGCCAACATGCCCGGCGGCCAGGCCCTCGCCGTCTGCTACTTTGGCCTCCTGTTTCTCGCCGCCCTCACCAGCTCGCTCTCCATGCTCCAGCCCGGCATCGCCCTGCTGGAGGAAGGGCCCGGCTTCGACCGTGGCCGCTCCGTCGGCCTGCTCGCCCTGCTCACCGCCCTCGGCGCCGCGTTCGTGTGGTATTTCTCCGCCGACTTGAAGGCGCTCGACACCATCGATTTCTGGGTCGCGAACGTCCTTATTTTTATCCAAGCCACCGCCGTCATCATCGTGTTTGGCTGGGTCATCGGCATCAAGCAGGGCCTCGCCGAAACCCGCCGCGGCGCCAAGATGCACGTGCCTGATTTTGTCGGCCCGGTCATGAAATACCTCTGCCCCGCCTACCTGCTGGCCATTTTCGGCCTCTTCGTGGTCAATAAAATCGTCGGCTGGAATTTCCGCTTCGGCGCAGACGCCGCCTTCAGCCCCTCCGGCTACGTCACCGACCTCGTCGGCCCCGAACCCAGCGCCGTCGCCCGCGCCAGCTTCGCCCTCATCGTGGCCTTCCTCATTTTCACCCTCCTCCTCGTCCGCCACTCGGCCCGCCGCTGGCAGGCCCGCGCCAACCTCACCCCCGCGCCTTCCCCCCTCAACCCCTCCTCGCGATGACCCTCGGCGGCTGGATCAACCTCACCCTCTCCCTCGGCTTCGTGCTCGGCCTCTTCGGCTGGTGCGTGTGGAAACTCCTCCGCACCCCCGACGCCGACACCCCCGACCACCTCGCCCACATCGAGCCCGTGCACCACGACGACGTGCCGAACCGCTGAGCCCAAACCGGTGCCCCGCCCGACCCGCGCCATCGACGCGGGCCGTTTGCGCATTTTTGCCGGCGCCTTATCGGATGGGTGGTTAGTCGGGCCAAACCTCGCCCGCCCCCGCCTCTCGCGCCGCCCATGAAAACCGCCACCC
>JALOTV010000060.1 GCA_025457685.1 Opitutaceae bacterium | reverse complement strand
TTATCCAGCGTGCCCTCGTGGCGGAAGACACACTCCACCATCTCGCCCAGATACTCGTTGAGCTGCGCCACGAGCGCCTGCGAATCCGCCGCCTCGGTCATGGTCGTGAAGCCCCGGATGTCGGAAAACAACATCGTGCAGCGCCGGCGCGCCCCGCCCAGCGATTCCTCGAATTTCTCCGCGCTGCCCAGCACCGCACTCACGAAATTATGCGAGACATAGCGCTCCAGCATCGCGCGCGTCCGGCGTTTTTCTAGGTAGGTGGAAAAAAACTTCTGCACCAGGCAGAGCGCGCCACCGGTGTTGAGCGCCCCCAGCACCGGCAGCAACGCCACCATCACGCCAGCGCGCGTATACAGCGTCAGCGCCAGCGTGATCGCCCCCGCATTCACGGCCAGCAGCAGGCCCGTTCGCCACCAGGGTTGCTCCACCAGGCAAAAGAGCAGGCCGACCACAAAGCCGGTCGCCACGATCAAGCCCAGCGTGAAGTCGTGCCCAGGCTCGGCGATGTAGGCGTCGTTCAGTTCCGCCGCCGCCGCATGCAGGTGAACCTCCGGGCCAAACATGAGTTCCGCCGCCGCCGTGCGCCGCAGATCCTGCGTCCAGGCCGCCGCCGGTCCCACGATGACCACTTTGTCGCGAAACACCGCGCCGTCTTTCAGGTTGGTCCGCCACAGCATGGGCGAGAACACCTGATAAAGCGGGATGGGCGCATAGGTGCCCGACGGCCCGCCAAACCGAAAGCGGCGCGGCTCCAGATCGGTCGTCACCACCTTGCTTGCATCGTCCACCTTGCCCTCCCGCGCCAGCGCGGCGAGTTGCGCCGCAAGCGTCGGCTGGTCGTGGGTAAGCAGCCGGATCATCCGCCGGGAATGCCGCACCACCGCGTCACGATCCGGGAAAAAAGTCACCGCCGCGGACGCCGCCACCGAATCCTCCAGCGCGTCGGTCACGCTGTCCGCCGGCCAGGTCAGCAGCGGAGCCGCTCCGGGTGCGGGCACATCCAGACTGCTCCCGAGCACCACCTTGCCCTCATGCCGGGCCAACGCGGCCGCCAGCGCCTCGTCACCTCGCCCGGGCGAGACTAGCAGAAGGTCGAAAGCCACACCGCGCGCTCCCGCCGCCATGAGCTTGTCGAGCAACAGTGCCCAGACCTCCCGCGACCATGGATAATCCGCCGCCAGCAGCCCCGCCCCGGGCGCCGATGCCAGTTCCTCCGGCCGGAAGCGATAGGCGTAGTTGGGCTCGTCGATGCCGAGATAAACGAAGGCCTCTTCCTTTGGCGCCGGCGCGGCCCGCCGCATCACCGCATCCTGCACCGCGCGTTCCGCGCGCCAGAGCTGGGCGCGTAGCGAAGCCATCGGTGCCCGCTCCGCCGCATGCCAGAGCGCGGCCCACACGCAGGCGGCGAGCAGGCATATTCCCAGCGTGACACCGTGCTTTCGGATGAGGGGTGAAATAGGCATCGCCGGCTACCGCCCATCTCGCCACCGCCTCGCCGTGGGGCTCAAGCGGTTTTTCAAAATCGCCAAAAGACCGGCGGCGCGTATGCCGGTCCACAGCCCCCTTATCACCGTCCACGCCATGAAACCGATTCGCACCTGCCTGCTCGTGTTCGCCACCGTCGCCCTGGGTCTCGTCACCCGAGCCGCGACCAACTTTGAATCCGCCGTGCTCACCTTCGTGCAACACGATGTGAGCGTCGCCGAACTCGACCTGATCGAGGTGGACGCCACCGGTCGCATCGTGCGTCGCCCCGCAGCCTTGGACCAGAGCGTGCCCGACAACCAGGCCGTGCTCACCGGTCGCAAATCCCGCGCCGAGATCACCCTCAACGACGGCACCATCGCACGCGTCGGCCAGCTCAGCTCCTTCACCTATGGCAAGGGCACCCGCCTCCTGCAGCTCAAGCAGGGCAGCGCCCTCTTCGTCGTGCCCCCCGGCCTGGGCGGCACCAGCGTGCAGGCCGGCGCCGTCACCGCCGCCATCACCGGCACCACCCTGCTCGCGCAGGTGTTCGCCGATCGCGTGGTCATCTACGTCTACGAAGGCACGGTCGAGGTCGCCGGCCTGTCCGTTGGCGCAGGACAGTTCGCCACCATCCCCAACGCCGGCGCGCCCTCGCTCGCCAACTTTAATGTCGCGCGCGGCATCGATACCGCCGCCCTCTTCAGCAAGTTCTACGACGCCGGCTCCCAGCAGCAGGTCATGCGCCGCATCGGCCCCGCCGTCGGCCGCAGCTTCAGCCGCCCGGCCGGCGTGCCCGAGGACGTGGGCGACAAGACGGTGGTCAACCCCCGCGTAAACACCCCGCACCACCCAGCGCCGGCAAAGCCCGATGACAACTACTCCACCGACACCTGAACCGCGCTTGGGAAACGCACACCGCGCATCGTATCCACATCAACCTTACACCTTTCTTCATGAAACCGATCTTTCCATCGCTCGCCGCCGCGGTCCTCGCCTTGGGCGCATCCTCCGTTCTGCTCGGCGCCGATAACGTCGCGCAGGCCCGTGACGGGCGCGACACCGTGGCCGCCGATCTTGGCAGCGACGCCATCGCCGCCGCGAACGCCGCCGTGCTCGAAGACGGCGGCGACCCCGACCAGCTTTCCCGCGGCCCGCGTGGTCTCGATACCCGCGTCGACGTCACCAACCACTTCGCCTACCAATCCAACGCCGAGCTCGACGGACGCGGCGGCGAGGGCGACTTCGTGTGGTTCCCCGCCGTCACCGGTTCCGCCGACTACCGGCTCTCCGAGCAGGCCTCGCTGGAGGGCCGCGCATCACTCCAAAGCGGCATCTACGCCGATCTCGACGAACTCGACTTCTGGGGCGTGGCCGCCGAGGCCCTAGCCCGTCGCGAGCTCACCGGCGGATGGTCGCTCTACGGCGGCGCCGAGGCCTATGACTACCAGTCGCTCTCCGACGGCGATGGCCTCACCCGAGGCATCGCGCCTGGCGCGGGGCTCGCCTATGCGCGCTATTACCCGAGCTCGCGCACCTACGCCACCGCCGACCTCGGACTGAAGCATCACTACACGTCGCCCTCCGCCGACGAGCGCGACGAAGCCTCCGCCTCCTTCGGGGTGTCGCACCAACTCGGCGACCGTCTTTACGCCCAGGCCTACTACGCCTACCGCTACTCGAACTACGAAGACACGGATCGCCGTGATCATCGCCACGCGGTCGGCCTGGCGTTGCTCCATGCCTATGGCGACGCCGCCCGAGCCTCGATTGGCGTGAGCTTTGCCGACAACGACTCCAACACCGCCGGCGCCGACTACCAGACCATCAACATCACCCTGGGCACCACCCTGAGCTGGCAGTTCTGATCGTCCCCTGTTCCGCGCAAGCCGCGAGACCGTCCGACTCCGCCGGACGCTCGCGGCTTTTTCATGTCCACTTGCCGGCAAATCGCGCCGAGGTCGCGAAGGCTCTCGCGCGCGCCATCGGCCAAAATCAGGCCAATAAAAAATCCCTCCGAAGAGGGATTTAAAGTGGTGCTCAGGAAGGGACTCGAACCCTTACGCCTTGCGGCACACGCCCCTCAAACGTGTGTGTCTACCAATTCCACCACCTGAGCATTACTAACAGAGAGGAGTGCGGAGAGAGACAAACGCCCACCTGCCTGTAAAGCCCCAAAAAGCGCGAATCTTAAAAAAAGTTCGTGGGCGCCAGTCGCCCCGTGTCAGAGCCCCGTTCACGCCTCGCGCATCCGGAAAACCAGACGCTCCACCGTGGTCTTGCCATCGGGCCGGGCCGGCATCCGCACCCGCGAAAACGCCTCCAAGACCGAGCGGTCAAACTCCGCGTTGCCCGACGAACGAGAGATGCGCGCGCCGGAGATCACGCCGTTGGCCGCCACCGTGAACTGCACCTCCGCGTTGAGCAGATCGCTCAGTCCGGCGGGCTTCTCATGGCTGTCGCGCAAGCGCGAGATCAGCATCGCGAAGTAGGCCTCCATGCGATCCCGCTCGGCGGCCGAAAGCGCCTTGCCGCCCGCGCCGGCGCTGGTCGTGCCCGTGCCGCCTGTCACGCCTTGGCGAATACTCTTCGGATCGATGCGCTTGCCCGGATCCGCCTTGGCCGTGCTGCTGCTGGTCTTGGCCGTGCTTTTCGCGCCCTGCTGTTTCTGGAACTCGGCGAAACTGGTCTTCTGGCGCGCGGCCTCCGCTTTCTGCGCCGCCTCTTCCTTCGCACGCTGCTGGCGTATCTCGCGTTCAGTCTTTCGTTTCTCGGTGCGCAGCGTCGCCTTCATGTCGCGCGCGAAATTAGGCACGGGCACCGGTTCCACCACCGGCGCGGGCTCGGGTGGCGCGGGCACGGGCTCGACCGGCACCACCTCGGCCGCGGGCTCGGCGGGCGGGGTCCAGGTGTTGACGGTGGGAAGCTCGGGCATGAGCAGCTCCGCCGTGGCCGACTCACCGGCTTCGCTGCCTGCGGGAGCGTCGGTGGCGGAAAAATCGTCACCGGGCCCCGCCACAACCTCAAACACGTCGGGGCGCTTCTCGTCCTCTTGGTTGATGATCAGCGTAAACAACAGGAGCAACCCGACCAGCGTGGCGTGCAGCATCGTGGACAAGCCGAAGGCTCCGCCGAAGCTCCGCCCTTCGGCGGGATCGGCGGCGCTGCTCGGGCCGTAGCTGACGGGTTTTACCAAAGTGGGCATCGCGCGGTGACGTGAAAATGAGATCTGCGGGCGGCGGTTTGGTTCCTGCGGGCGTCACCTAACCCTGCGCCTGGGTGTCGAAACTGACTTTGTCGAGTTTCACCTTTTTCAACTCGTCCATCAAAGTGATCACCAGCTGGTAGGGCACGTTGGCATCCGCACGGATGCGGATCACGGGCTCGTCTCCGCCGCTGGCCGCCGCGAGGGCGCGCAGCCGGGCGGGCAGATCGCGGGCGGTGAGCGGGCGCGAGGCGTCGGCGTCGATCACGTAAGTGCCGTTCGCGCGCACCGTCACCGCGACGAATTTCGTGTCGCGCGGCGGCGGGGTCTGCGGCTTGACCGACTCGACCGGCAGGTTCACCGGCAGGGTTTGTTCCTGGGTGATCAGCGGCGTGGCGATCATGAAGATGATCAACAACACAAACGCCAGGTCGAGCAGGTTGGTCACGTTTAGCTCTGAGAGCGCGTGCATCTGCCGTTTACTCCTGAAGGTGCGGGCCATGGGATGATCGGTATCCGGTTTTTGGTTACAAACGGAACGCGAGGCTCACTTGGACTCCAGCTCCAGCCGGTCGGCGAGGGCCGAGGCGTAGTTTTCCAGCTCGGTGGTGAGCTGGCGCGTGCGCGAGAGCAGCACGTTGTAGCCGAACACCGAGGGGATCGCCACCGCCAGGCCGGCGATGGTGGTCAGCAGCGCGGAGGACACGCCGGGAGCGAGGGTTTGCAGATTGGCCGAGGCCTGCAGCGACACCGCGGTGAACACCTCCATCACACCCCACACCGTGCCAAACAAGCCGAGAAACGGCGCGCCCGACACGATCGAGGCGAGGAAGATCATGCTGCTTTCGTAGCGCAGGGTCTGGCGGGCGATCGCGCGCTGGATGCCGTTTTCCGCGTGCTCGAGACGGGCCCGACCGGAATCGATGCCCTTCTCCTGCAGGATCGACGCCGCCCGCCAATACGCCTCCACCGCATCGGCGTAGAGGTCGGCGTAGGGGATGCTGCGCCGGGTGCGAAACGATTCCGGCAGGTCCAGCAGGGTGCGCTCGTCGCGCAAGCGCTGCTCAAACGCGAGGTTTAGCATGCGCAGGCGTTTTAGCTCGGAAAATTTTCCAAACATCACCGTCCAAGCGACTATACTGAACAGCACCAAACCCACGGTGATCGCCTTACCGACCGGATCGGAAAAGGAAAAAACCTGAAACAGGTTGAGGGAAAGATAGACGGGCGCGAAGGCGGTCATGGTGCGGAAATACGAGGCGTTGGTTGCCGTGAACAAGCCCCCTCGCGCGCGGGCCTTCAACGGCAAACCATGCCTTGTGCACAAGTTTGTTGGCCGAAGGGCGTGTGCAGGCCTCGCCGAGCCTGGTTTGGCCGGCGGGAAGATTTGCGCGTTGCCGCACGCCAAGGCGCATCGCTTAGGCTTCCGACTTTCGCGGTCTCCCCCGCATCCCCTATCACGCCATGCAGTCGTTCAAGACCCTCGCCCTCGAAGCCCTGCGCGCCCGCCGCGCCCTCGCCCCGACCAAACGCGCCCTTCTGGGCTTCGATGGTTTCGTCGACACCATCGTCAAACCCGTCGCCACCCGCACCGGCCAGGGCGACGCGTTCAGCGAGATCGGCACCATCACGGAGTTCGCCACCCGCATCGCGGCCGCGGCCGGCAAAAGCACCAACCTCGAGCTCTACCCGGTGGTCGATAAGCTCGGTGGCAACGGCCCCATCATGGCCGCCGCCCTGCTCGCCGGCGGCACTCGCATCACCTATGTCGGCAACCTGGGCGCACCCGACTTGCATCCGGTCTTCCACCCCTTCGCCGCCAAGGCCCGCGTGATCTCGCTCGCCGCGCCCTCCACCACCATCGCGGTGGAATTTGGCGACGGTAAACTGATGCTGGGCCAACTCCGCCCGCTCGACGCCATCACCCTGCCCCACATCGAGGCCACCATGGGCCGGGAAAACTTCCACGCCGCCCTGGCTGAGGCCGACCTCGTGGGCCTGGTCAACTGGACCATGATCCCCAACATGTCCGGCATCTTCGCCGCCTTGCTGGATACCGTGCTGCCCACCCTTCCCGCCCGCCCCGCCGCCGATCCGCGACGCTTTTTCTTCGACCTCGCCGACCCTGAGAAACGCACCCGCGAGGATCTGCTCGAGGCGCTGCGCCTAATCTCCCGCTTCGAGGCCTTCGGACGTGTCACGCTCGGGCTCAATTTGAAGGAGGCCCAGCAAGTCGCGGCCGTGCTCAACCTCGCCGCGCCCGACAAGGACGAGGCCTCGCTGCGCACCGCCTGCGTCGCCTTCCGCGAGCGTCTCGGCGTCGCTTGCGTGGTCATTCATCCGCGCGAATCCGCCGCCTGCGCCACCGCCGAAGGCTCCGCCTGGGTGCCCGGCCCCTACACCGAAAAACCCCTCATCACCACCGGCGCGGGAGACCACTTCAACGGCGGCTTCAGCCAGGGCCAGCTCCTCGGCCTCGACGCCGAGAGCTGCCTCGCGCTCGGCGTGTGCACCAGCGGCCACTACGTGCGCACCGGCGTCAGCCCCAGCCTCGACCAGATCGAAACCTTCCTCGCCAACTGGGCCTGATCCCCCCACCGTTTTCCCATGCCCACCAAGCACAAGCACGCCGGCAAACTCATCTCGTTCGAAGGCCCCGAAGGCAGCGGCAAGTCCACCCAGATCGCCCTGCTCGCCAAACACCTTCAGCTCCTCGGACGCGAGGTCCTCACCACCCGCGAACCGGGCGGCACCGAAATCGGCGAACAGATCCGCAACATCATCGTCCACAACTCCCGCGGCGACGAGATGTGCGCCGAGACCGAGCTGTTTCTCTTCGCCGCCTCCCGCGCCCAGCTGGTGCGCCAGGTGATCGCCCCCGCCCTCATCTCCGGCACCGTCGTGCTAACCGACCGTTTCCTGGACAGCTCGACTGTTTACCAAGGCATCGCGCGCAACCTCGCCTCCGATCCCGTGCAGCAGATCAACCACTTCGCGGTCGGCAACATCATGCCCGACCTCACCGTCATCGTGGACGTGCCCACCGAGGTCAGCCTGCAACGCATTCGCCTGCGCGCCTCCGATCTCCCCGATCGCATGGAGCGCGAGAACGCCGAGTTCTTCGCCAAGGTGCGCACCGGCTACCTTCTCCTCGCCCAGAGCATGCCGTCCCGCTTCCACGTGGTGGACGGCACCCGCTCCGCCGACGAGGTCGCCCACGACGTGTGGACCGCCGTGCAAAAACTCATCGCGTGATGCGCGGCGCCAACGCGCCGCGCTTGGATCCGCAGTCCAAAGCAAGCGGTCGGACCGTAGAGGCGTCGTCCCAACCCGCTTTCGGCCCCTTCCGCTTTTAGGCGTTTAAAACTTTCCGCGTTTCAACCCTTCCATGGTCGCCACCGTCCCCGTCCTGCCTTGGCCCGAGACCCTGGCCGATACGCCCGCCGTGGCCGTGATCGAGCAAGCCCTGCTGCGCGGCCGGCTCTCCCACAGTCTGCTCATTACCGGCGACGACCTTGATCTGCTTCGCGGCCTCGCACTGGCATTGGCGGACCGGCTGCTTAACCCGCCGTCCACCCCGCCGGAGCGTCGCCGTTCGCTGCTCGATGGCGCGCACCCGGATTGCTTTCACCTCCGGCCCGTCGGCAAATCCCGCCAGACCAACGCCGAGTCCACCCGCGAACTCATCGGCAAGGTCCAGGTCTCCGCCTCCGCGGGCGGGCACAAGGTCGCCCTCATCCACGAGTGCGACCGCATGAACGTCTCCGCCGCGAACATCTTTCTCAAAACCCTCGAGGAACCGCCGGCCAACACCACCCTGCTGCTCCTCACCACCCGGCCCCACGCGCTGCTCCCCACCATCCGCAGCCGCTGCCAGCTTTTCCGCTTCGCCTCGGCCGGCGCCGCCACCCCCGTGGACGGCTGGCCCGCCTGGCTGGAAGACTACCGCGCCTGGCTCGCCCTGCTGTTCGGCGGCGCCGCCCGCACCGCGCCCGCCGACGCCATGTTCCGGCTCTACGGCTTGTTGGCCCGCTTCGGCGTGCTGCTCGAGACCGCCACCGATACGCTCTGGGCCCAGCACAAAAAGTCGCTGCCCGAGGACCTCAGCGAAGAGGAACAGGACGCCATCGAGACCGGCCTGAGCAAGGGCCTGCGCGACCGGCTCTTCGCCGACCTCGAACGCGCCACCGGCGCCTATGCGCGGGAGATTCTCGTCACGCCCGAGGCCGCCGCCGGCGCCCGCGCCTTTGCCGAGACGGTCAAGCACCTCGAACACTCCGCCGGCCTGCTTCGGGTCAACTTCAGCGACACCAACGCGCTCGAGCTTTTCCTGCTCAAAACCCTCCGAGCGTGGACGCGCAAGTAGCCCGCAACCGTCTCGCGTTTACGTAATCACTTCGGCGACGCTCCCGCGCTCCCGAGTGAACTATGCTCGGAAGCGCGGCACCGATTGGCCATCGGCAGGCCCGCCGATTACCGGCTGGTTTTCAGTGTTTGAAGTGCCGGATGCCGGTGAAGACCATCGTGATCCCGCGCGCGTCGGCCGCCGCGATCACTTCGTCGTCGCGCACCGAGCCACCGGGCTGGATGGCCGCCGTCGCGCCGGCTTCCGCCGCCGCGATCAAGCCATCCGCGAAGGGGAACAGCGCCTCCGAGACCACCACCGAGCCCTTGAGGTCGAGCTTGGCCTCGCCCGCCTTCCACACCGCGATGCGCGAGCTGTCCACGCGCGCCATCTGGCCGGCGCCCACGCCGAGCGTCTGCTCGCCGCGGCAATACACGATGGCGTTTGATTTCACGTGTTTACACACGCGCCAGCCAAACATCATCGAGGCCCACTCTTCGGGCGTCGGCTGACGCTTGGTCACCACCTTGAAGTCGGCCGGATTGCCCAGCAGTTTGTTGCGATCCTGCACCAGCAGGCCGCCCACCACGGAGCGCACGTCGAGCAGCGAGTCCGCGCCCACGCCCTCCTTGGCGATCATGAGGCGCAGGTTCTTCTTTTTCGCAAAGACCGCGAGGGCCTCGTCGGTGAAGCGCGGGGCGATGATCACCTCGGTGAAGATCTCCGCGATGGTCTTGGCCAGACCCACATCCAGCGTGCGGTTGACGATGATGATGCCGCCAAAAGGAGCCTGGCGGTCGGTGGCGAACGCCTTTTCCCATGCCGCCTCCAGCGTGTCCGCCGAGGCGACGCCGCAGGGGTTGGTGTGCTTCAGGATCGCAACCGTGGGCTTCTCAAACTCGCCAATCAGGTAGGTCGCCGAGGTGATATCGAGGATGTTGTTGTAGGAAAGTTCCTTGCCCTGCAGCTGCGAGAAATGCTCGTGGAAGGTGCCGTAAAGCGCCGCCTTCTGGTGCGGATTTTCGCCGTAGCGCAGGCTCTGCGCCTTCTTCAGCGAAAGGGAAAATTCCTTGGGGTAGCCGCTCAGCGCATCGAGATCCGGCGTCTCCGCCTGAGTCTCCAGATAACGAGCGATCGCCGCATCGTAGCTCGCCGTGCGCTGGAATACCTTCAGCGCCAGCTTGCGACGCAGGCCGGGCATCTGCGCGGGCTCCGCGAGCGCCGCGAGCACCGAGGTGTAGTCATCCGGATCGCACACCACCGACACCGCCTCGTGGTTTTTCGCCGCGCTGCGCAGCATCGAGGGACCGCCGATATCGATGTTCTCGATCGCCTCCTCGAAGTGCACGTCCTTCTTCGCGACCGTCTGCTCGAACGGGTAGAGGTTCACCACCACGAGATCGATCAGCGCGATGCCGTGCTCCTTCGCCGCCGCCAGATGCTCGGCTTTGTCGCGCCGGCAGAGCAGGCCGCCGTGGATCTTCGGGTGCAGGGTCTTCACCCGCCCCTCCATCATCTCGGGAAAGCCGGTGTGCTGGCTGACCTCGGTGACAGGCAGGCCCTTCTCCGCCAAAAGCTTGGCCGTGCCGCCGGTCGAGAGCAGCGCATATCCATGCGTCTTCACCAGTTCGGTCGCGAATTCGACCAAACCGCGTTTGTCACTCACCGAGATCAGAGCCAGCTTTTGCATAGTGGAAAACGGTAAGAAGTGCGCCCCGTTTTCCACTCCGGCAAGCCGCTTTTCCAGCGCCGCGCGCGACAGGGATTTTTGCAAACTCAGTGCGCGTGGCCGTCGTGTCCGCCTGACGCCGCGCCACCCGGCACGGTGTGTTCGTGGAACCAGTGGTGCACCGCGTCCGCGCCTCGAAAAATCGTCAGCACGCCAAACACCACCAGCAACCCGCCCGCGATCCGCAGCCCGCGTCCGCGCGCTTTGGCCGACACCCGCTCACCCAGCCATCCCACCGCCAGCAGCACCGGCATCGTGCCAAACCCAAACACATACGCCCCGGCCACCACGCCTTCCAACGAATCGCGACTCACCAAAAACAACAGCGCCGCGAACGAGAGTCCGCAGGGCAAAAATCCGTTGATCCACCCCGTCAGCACGCACCGCCAGAGCGATGTCCCCGTCCAGAGCACGCGCAAGGCCCCGCAGGCCCGCCCGGCCCAGCCCCCCTCCGCCGCCCAGCTCCCTGTCCACCGCCACGCCAGAGCATAGCCGAGCCCTAAGATCACCATCACCCCGCCCGCCACGCCGGCAAGCAGGTTCTGGATCTTCGCCAGTGGCGCCACCAGATCCGCCCAACCTGCCGCCAGCATCAGCAACACGCCGAGAAACACATAGGCCGTCGCCTTGCCCAGTTGGTAGGCCGTGTGACGGGCCGCCAACCACGCCGCCCTCCCGCCCGCGCCCGCCGAGATCGCAAAGGCGAAGGGCGCGCACATCCCCGCGCAGTGCGCACCGCCCAGCAAGCCCATCAGCCCCACCGTCAGGTAATCCGCCCAAGTCATGGCGCGCACCTTGGGCATCCTCCCGCCTTCACTGCAAGCCGTCCGCCAAGCGCCTTCGCGCTACCCGACTGCGTTGCCTGAAACGCGCGCGTTAAAAAAATCACATCGATCCGCTTAAGCCTTTTCATTTCGCGCCGATAAGATGGCTTCACCACGCGCGCGCACCGCCCGCTCCCCCCAAACGCAATGCCCCTCGTTTGCTCTTCCTCGAAGGCGCTCCGGCGATTTCTTCGCACACCGCGCCTACTGGCAGGTCTGCTCGCCGCGCTCACGCTTGCGCCCGCCCTGCATGCCTTCCCGCCCGCGCCGTTTTTCACCCTGCACGGCATGGTGCGTGACGAACAGGGCAACGCCCTCGACGTCGATGGCGCTTATGTCTCGCTGCTGAAAAACGGTGTCGAGGTTCTCCAGACCCCCATCCGCGCCTCGCGCCTGCCCGACCAGAATTATCAGTTCCGGCTGCGCATGGACATGCAGCGCCCCGGCACCGCCAGCTACACTTCGCTCGTCAGCGGCGCCGGCGCCGCCTTCAGCCTCGGCGTGGTTCTCAACAACGTCACCTATCTTCCCATCGAGATGAGCACGCCCCGCTCCGTCGGCCAACCCGGCCAACGCGTGCGCCTCAACCTTACTATAGGCCAGGACTCCGACGGCGACGGCATCCCCGACGCGTGCTCCCTCATGTCGCGCGACGGTGACTTCGACGGCGACGGCATTTCCAACTGGACCGAATACATCGCCGGCACCTTCGCCACCGACGCCACCGACTATCTTGCCCTCCACGTCGCCGGCACCCGCTCAGGATTTATCCAACTCCGCTTCTTTGGCATCTACGGCAAAGTCTACACCCTCGAGTCCTCCACCGATCTCCAGAATTGGACCACCGCCGCGTTTTTCCTTTCCGACCCGGTGCCCCCCACGCCCGACCCCGAGGACTATGATCCGCCGGTCTTCACGCCCCCCACGCCCCAGGTTTCCCACCGCGCGACCGCCACCGCCTTCGCCGACTTCTACGCCCCCGCCAGCTCTTCCGGCCGCACCTTCTACCGCCTCCAAGTCCGATGAGACACCTCCTCGCCCTCACCTTCGGCGCCGCGCTTCTCGCCTTCACCACGCCCGCCGCCCGGGCCCAGTGGAAAACCGAGACCTACTCGCTCCGCGGCGGCTGGAACGCCATCTGGCTCCACGGCGACGCCACCCACATCACGCCTGCCGAACTCTTTAAAAACTACCCCTCCGTCCTCGAGGTCTGGCGCTGGAACCCCAACCCCGATCAACAGCAATTTACCGAATCTCCCTCCGAACCCGACGCCTCCAGCAGCGAGTGGACCATCTGGAAACGCAACGACACCAACGAACAAACCCTCTCCGCCCTCGTTGGCCAGTCCGCCTACCTCGTGCGCTGCGACGGCGCCTCCACGACAACTTACTCCGTTCCCATCGCCCAGCGCCCCCGCCCTCCGCTCGCCACCTGGCTGGTCAGCGGCGCCAACTTCCTCGGCTTCCCCGCCGACACCTCCGGTCCCGTCTTCTCCTCTTATTTTGCCAGCTTCTCCGTCGCCACCACCTCCCCGGCCAAAATCTACAAATACATCGGCGGCGACCTAAACTCCTCCAACCCGCTGCTCATTTCCGCGAGCACCGAAAAGCTCAACCGCAACACCGCCTACTGGTTCGAAGTCGCCACCGTCGGCGACTTCACCGCCCCGGTCCAATATGAGGTCCCCAGCCAGGACGGCCTGGCCTTCGGCCGCTCCCTCTCGGTCATCACCGTCGGCGTGCAAAACCGCACCAGCAGCGCCCTCACCCTCACCCTCTCTCCCGTCAACTCCGAGGCCGCCCCCGCCGGTCAAACCGCCATCTCCGGATCTGTTCCCCTCACGCGCCGCGTCTTCGACTCCGCCACCTCGACCTACACCGAGACCCTCCTCAGCGGCGACACCACCGTCAGCGTCCCCGCCAACGGTCGCCTCAATCTGGAATTCGGCATAGACCGCTCCCGCCTCGGCACCTCCGACACCGCCCAATACGCCTCGCTGCTCCGCATCCGCGACTCCGGCCGCTTCAGCGACGTCTACCTCCCCGCCACCGCCCAGCGCGCCTCCGCCGCCGGTCTCTGGACCGGTCAGGTCGACGTCTCCTCCGTCCAGAGCCAGGTCGCCGGCAGCCCCGGCTCCACCACATCCCGGTCTTTCCCGCTGCGGGTAAACATCCACGTGGACGACGCCGGCAAGGTCCGCCTCCTATCCCAAGTCTTCGTCGGCACCCTCGCCTCCACCGGCAACCCCGTCGGCGTGGCCACCCGCGAATCCAGCCTCCTCTCCACCGCCAAGGAATCCGCCCTTCGCCTCGCCTCGAGTCACTTCCCGCTCGACCTCGTTTCCCTCGGCTCCGGGTCCTTCGCCGTCGGCTCCACCGTGACCCACAGCTTCACCGTCGGCTTCAACCAGCCCACCAATCCCTTCGTCCACACCTATCACCCAGACCACGACAACCGCGACGCCCGCCTCAATCCCACCACCGCCGGCGTCGAGAGCTACGACATCACCCGCGAGCTCGCCTTCACCTTCACCGCCGAGCCCCCCGACGGATCCACCGTCACCGGCTGGGGCGTCACCGTCTACGGCGGCACCTACAGCGAGACTATTCGCGGCATCCATAAAAACCCGCTCGTGGTCGGCGGCACCTTCACCCTTCGCCGCGTCTCCGAGATTGCCACCCTCACCACCCAGTAAGTCGCCGCGCCGCCCCCGTCTTCACCCCTTCTCTTTTCCCACTTCCATGAAAGCCCGCCTCGCCTCCCTCCTCCTCGCCTGCCTCGGCCTTTTCGCCACCGCCGCCGTCGCCGCGGTCCCCTCCTTGCTTAGCTATCAAGGCCGCGTCAGCGACGCCGCCGGCGTGCTGATCGGCGCCACCTCGCCCGTCAACCGCACCGTCACCTTCAAGTTCTACAGCGCCAGCACAGGCGGCACTCCCCTCTACGCCGAGGCCCAGACCGTCACCATCTCCGCCGGCGAGTTCAGCGTCCTGTTGGGCAACGGCACCGGCGTCTCCGGGTTCAAGGGCCCCTCCGCCCCCGCCCTCACGCCCTACATCAGCCTCGTCTCCATCCTCTCGGGCAACATCTACCTCGGCGTCACCGTGGACGACGGCACCACCGCCGCCGACCCCGAGATCGCCCCCCGCCAGCAGATCGTCTCCGCCGCTTACGCCTACCGCGCTCAAGTCGCCGAGACCGTCGTCGATGGCGCGCTCGGCACCACGATGATCGCCAACTCCGCCGTCACCACCGACAAGCTCGGCGGCGCCTCCGTCACCAGCGCCAAGATCGCCACCGACGCCGTCACCTCCACCCAGATTCTCTCCGGCTCCGTCACCACCGCCAAGCTCGCCGACGGCAACGTCACCAACGCCAAACTCGCCGCCAACGTCGTCACCGCCGACAAGATCGCAGACGGCAACGTGCTAAACGCCGACATCGCCGACAACGCCATCACCAACAACAAGATCCTCGACGGCACGATCGTCTCCGCCGACATCGCCGACGCCACCATCGCCACCGCCGACCTCGCCGACTCTTCCGTCAGCACCGCCAAGGTCGCCGCCAACGCCATCGACTACAACCGCCTCGCCACCGCCATCCAGCAGGCGCTCTCCCCCACCGGCACCATCCTCGCATACGCCGGCGACACCGCCCCCTCCGGCTGGCAACTCTGCGACGGCACCGCGCTCAATCGCACCACCTACTCCGCCCTCTTCGCCGTCGTCGGCACCCGCTTCGGCTACGGTGACTCCTCCAACTTCCGCGTCCCCGACCTCCGCGGCCAATTCCTCCGCGGTCGCGATTTCGGCGTCGGCCGCGACCCCGACCGCGCCTCCCGAACCGCCATGAACTCCGGCGGCGCCACCGGCGACGCCGTCGGCTCCGTCCAGAGCGACCAGTTCCGCTCCCACACCCACAACCTCCCCACCGACGGCGCCGGCGGCGGCGTGGACCAGCCCTCCCTCACCTACACCAGCTCCAACGACGAAAACTGGTCTTCCTACCCCGGCTCCGCCTCCGCCGGCGGCGCCGAGACCCGTCCGACCAACGCCTACGTCAACTTCATCATCAAGCTCTGACGCCCCGCGCCGCCGCCTCGCCTTCGCGTCACCGGTCCCCCCGCCCTCAGGTCCCAGGTTTCAGCCCTCCGCCCTCACGCTTCCCCATGAGCCCTCTCCGTCCCCTTCGCGTCCTCTCGCTCATGGGCGCGCTCGCGCTTGGCCTGCTCTTCGCCGTCGTATCCACCTCGCCCCTACGCGCTCAATACGAACTCAAGGGCGGCGTCTACAACGAGCTCAGCGTCCGCTCCGGCAGCGCCCCC
>JALOTV010000333.1 GCA_025457685.1 Opitutaceae bacterium | reverse complement strand
GGCCTGGCCCTCCGGTTCCTTCGCCGGACTCCGCGCCCGGGGCGGCTTCGAGGTGGACCTGGAGTGGAACAACTCCGCCCTCACTCGCGTCCGCGTGCGCTCCCTCTCGGGTCTCCCCTGCCGTATTCACTACGACGGCCACACCCGCGACTTCACCACCGCAGTCGGCCAAGTCATCGAGCTCAACGGAGCCCTCAAAAATCTATGAACCCCCTCCGTATCCTCGCGTCCCTCTTGCTCGGCGCCATGGCGCTCCAACCGCTTCGCGCCGACGACGCCGCCACCGGCCAGGCCGCCGCCCTCGGCCAGGCCAGACAATTATCCGCCTCGCCCAACACCCACCCCGACGCCCAATGGTTCCCCGACACAGGCCTCGGTCTCTTCATCCACTGGGGCGTCGCCTCCCCGCGCGGCTCCGGCGACCTCTCCTGGGCCATGCTGGCCAACAAGCCCTGGCGCGACCAAACCGTCACGCCCAACGCCTACTACGCCACCATCCGCGACTGGAAACCGGACCACGTCGACTACGACGCCATGCTCGCCGCCGCCAAGTCCGCCGGCTTCGGCTACGCCGTCATGGTCACCAAGCACCACGATGGCTTTACCCTCTGGCCTTCAGACGCCGGCGACCTCGGCACGAAATACTCTTTCAACGGTCGCGACTTCGTCCGCGAGTTCACCGACGCCTGCCGCAAACACGGCCTCAAGGTCGGCCTCTACTATTCGCCGCCCGATTGGTGGTTCGACCGCGCGTATAAGAATTTCAACTACAAGGGAACCCCCGCCCTCGGCATGGACCACGAGCCGGTCACGCTCCCGCCCCGGCCCGCCGATCACGATGCGAAACGCGCCGCCCTCGTCCGCACCCAGGTGACCGAACTGCTCACCCGCTACGGCAAGATCGACCTCATCTGGTTCGACGGAGGTCGCGGCGAGATTCCCAACGACGAGGTCCGCCGCCTCCAGCCCGGCATCGTCATCAACAAACGCAACGGCGGCCGCGGCGACTATGGCGACAGCGAGGTCACGCTCCCCGCCAAGCGCTTCCAGGGTTGGTTTGAAACCTGCGCCACCTGCTGGCCCTCGCGCAAATGGGCTTACACCGAGGAATACGGCTTTGATAACGCCGCCCTCGCGCTCACCAAACTCGTGCTCCTCCGCGCCTGGGGTGGCAACCTCCTCGCAAATCTTGGCCCCAAGGGCGACGGCACCGTGCCCGCCCAGACCCTATCCTGCTGGTCCGCCATGGCCGCGTGGATGAAGCACAGCCGCGAATCCGTCATCGGGACGCGCGGCGGCGCCTGGCCGGAGGAAGCCAACGTCCCCATCACCACCCGCCCCGGCGCAGCCTACCTGCACTTCCTCCCCACCCTTCCCGAACGGTATCCCAACACTCCGGCCGACGAGAAAAAATTCGCCCTCACCCGGCAGATCATGCCCGCCTTGCCCGCTCCCGTGGCATCCGCCGTGTGGAAAAACGCCCCTCGCCCGCTGCGCGTTATCCACATGCGCACCGGCCGGCCACTCCCCTTCAGCTACGAGGCCGCCACCCTTTCCGTCACACTGCCGGCGGATCAACGCGACGACACCACCGTGGAAGTGCTGAAAATCGAAATTTCGCCTCCCGCGCCATGACTACTCTCATGCCCCACCGCCTTCGCCCCTCCTGGCTCCTCGCGTTCGCCTGCGCCTCCGCCGCCCTCCACGCCGCCGACTTCCACGTCGCTCCGTCCGGCGACGACCGCGCCCCCGGCACCGCCGCCAAACCCTTCGCCACCCTCCACGCCGCGCGCGACGCCGCCCGCCCTTTCGCCGGCCGCGAGTCCGTCACCATCCATGTCGCCGCCGGCACCTACTACCTCCCCGACACGCTTCAACTCACCGCCGCCGACTCCGGCACCGCCGATCACCCGATTATCTACCGCGCCGCCACCGAGGGCGGTGCCGTGCTCAGCGGCGGCGCGCTCCTCAACCTCCGCTGGACGCCCTTCCGCGACGGCATTTTCAAAGCCTCCGCCCCCGCCGGCCTCGTCATCGACCAGCTCTTCATCGACGGCGTGCGCCAGCGCATGGCGCGCTACCCGAACTACGACGCCGCCAAGCCCACCGCCGCCTACCAGGGCTTCGCCGCCGACGCCTTTGCCCCCGAGCGCGCCGCCCGCTGGGCCGATCCCTCCGGCGGCTACATCCACGCCATGCACAAGCATCGCTGGGGCGGCTATCACTACCGTATCACCGGAAAAAATCCCGACGGCTCCGTCGCCTACGAGGGCGGCTGGCAAAACAACCGCCAGATGGGCATGCACGATCAATTCCGCATGGTGGAAAACATCTTCGAGGAGCTCGACGCCCCCGGCGAATGGTTTCACGACGCCAAGAGCAACACGCTCTACTACCAGCCCGCCCTCGCCACCGATCTCGCCAAGGCCCGCGTCGAGGTCGTCCGCCTGCGCCACTTGATCGAGCTCTCCGGCTCCGCCGAAAAACCCGTCCGCCACGTCACGTTCCAGGGCTTCGTTTTCCGCCACGCCGCCCGCACGTTCATGGACACGCGCGAGCCGCTCCTGCGCTCCGATTGGACCATCTACCGCGGCGGCGCCGTCCTCCTCACCGGCACCGAGGACGTGCGCATCCTCGACTGCGAATTCGACCAGGTCGGCGGCAACGCCGTCTTCGTCAACGGCTACGCCCGCCGCGCCCTCGTCCGCGGTTGCCACATCCACGACGCCGGCGCCAGCGGCGTCGCCTTCGTCGGCTTCGCCTCCGCCGTGCGCAGCCCGCTCTTCGAATACGGCCAGCGCCACAAGCCCGGCGCCCTCGACCTCACCCCCGGCCCCAAATCTCCCGACTACCCGGCCGACTGCGCCGTCGAGGATTCCCTCATCCACGGCATCGGCCGCGCCGAGCGCCAGGCCGCCGCCGTCCAGATTTCCATGTCCGATTCCATCGCCGTGCGCGACACGTCCATCTACGACTGCTCCCGCGCCGGCATCAACATCAGCGAAGGCACCTGGGGCGGCCACCTCCTCGAGCGCCTCGATGTCTTCGACACCGTCCTCGAAACCCACGACCACGGCTCTTTCAACTCCTGGGGTCGTGATCGCTACTGGCCTTCCCCACGCCCCAAACCGGGCGTCCCCTTCGTCGCCCCCGATCCCGCTCGCCCCTTCCTCGACGCGATGAAAACGACCGTCATCCGCGACAGCCGCTGGCGCTGCGACCACGGCTGGGACGTGGACCTCGACGACGGTTCCTCCAACTACGACATCTACAACAACCTCATGCTCGCCCGCGGCCTCAAGCTCCGTGAGGGCTTCCGCCGAAAGGCCTGGAACAACATTCTCGTCAACAACACCCTCCACCCCCACGTCTGGTATCCGGAAAGTGGAGACG
>JALOTV010000332.1 GCA_025457685.1 Opitutaceae bacterium | reverse complement strand
CGTATCGAGCTCGGGGTCGTCGGCGGCGAAGTCGAGCACCTCGACGCGGCCCTCGCGCAGCACGGGCACGCGCACGCGGCCGGGCGCGGGCGTGGCGCGCTCGGCGACGCGCACGAGTAGGTGCACGCGGCCGTCGCGGCGAAAGACGCCGGGATTGAGCACGCAGGCGATCTCGAGGCCGGGACCGCTGGGCGCGAGGTCGGCGGGCGTGAGCAGGGGATTTTGCGGGAAGCGTTGGGCGAGGTCGGACATGGGAAACGGGGAGGGCGGCGGGGCGATGCGGGGCGCGGGGCGATCAGCCCTTGACGCCGGCGGAGGCGAGACCGGCGACGAAGCGGCGCTGGGCGACGACGAAGAGGGCGACGACTGGGGCGACCATGACGACGGCAAGCGCCATAATGAGGTGCCACGGAGCCTGGTCGGCGGTGCCGCCGACAGAGTGAAGATCGCGACGGTGAGCACGACGGGCAGGCTCATGGGGACGATGAGCCGCCAGAGGATGGTCCACTCGCTCGCGCCATCGACGCGGGCGGCCTCGATGTAGCTGGGCGGGATGGTGCGGAAGTGCTGCCGGAGGAGAAAGATTCCGAAGACGTTGCTGCCGAGCCAGGCGGGCACGACCATGGGCAGGTAGGTGTTGATCCAGCCGAGCTTCACGAAGGTGCTGAAGATGGGGATGACGGTGACCTGGCCGGGCAGCATCATCGTCGCGAGCAGGAGGGCGAAGAGGAGGTTGCGGTAGGGCAGGTCGTAGAAGGCGAAGGCGTAGGCCGCCGGGCAGCAGGTCAGCAGGGTGCCGGCGACCACCATGCCGGTGACGAAGAGCGAATTGACGAAGAAGCGATGGTAGGCGAAGTCGCCCATCACGGTCGCGTAGTTGCCCCACTGCGGATCGGCGGGCAGCCAGCTGCCGTCGGCCGCGATGATCTCGGGGAAGCTCTTCAGGCTGGTGAGCAGCATCCACGCGAGCGGCGCGAGCATGACGAAGGCGCCGATGCCGAGGGCGATGTGGAGGCCGAAGGTGGCGCGGGCGGAGCGGCCGCCGACAGGGGTTTCAGCGTTCATAGTGGACCCAGCGTTTGGCGGCGAGGAAGTTGAAGGCGGTGAGCGCGAGGATGACCGCGAAGAGCAGCCATGCCATGGCGCTGGCCGGCCCGAGGTGGAAGTAGTTGAAGGCCTTTTGATAGAGGTGGAGGCCGTAGAAGAGCGTGGCGCGCGCGGGGCCGCCGGGAGTCTGGCCGGTGGCGGCGCCGAAGGCGTAGGCGAGGTCGAAGACCTTGAGCGCGCCGATGACGCCCATCACGAGGTTGAAGAAAAGCACGGGTGAGATCATCGGCAGGGTGACGTGGCGAAAACGCCCCCAGACGCCGGCCCCGTCGAGATGGGCGGCCTCGTAGAGATCGCGCGGCACGGACTGCACGGCTCCGAGCATGATGAGCATGGCGTGGCCAAAGCCCCAGAGGCTGATGATGAGCAGGGTGGGGAGCGCCCAGGTGGTGGAGCTGGTCCAGGCGGGGCCCTCGACGCCGGCGCGAGCGAGTAGGGTATTGAGCAGGCCGCCGTCGGGGTTGAAGATGTAGGCGAAGATCGCGACGGAGGCGGTCTGCGGCAGCAGAGATGGCAGAAAAAAGACCGAACGGTAGAAACCCTGGAAGCGGTTGGGCTGGGCCAGCAGCATGGCGAGGAGCAGCGCGGTGGCGAGAGCGACGGGGACGTTGGCCAGCGCGAAGATCGCCGTGACCTTCACCGCGGGCCAGAAGGCGGGGTCGGCGGTGAGGACGTAGTGGTAGTTTTTAAGCCCTACAAATTCCGGCGGGTTGACGATGTCGTAGCGGCAGAAGCTCAGCCAGAGCGACTCGAGCATGGGCAGCAGGCTAAACGCGGCGAAGCCGAGGACGGCGGGGCCGGCGAAGAGCCAGAACCAGAGATGAAGGGCGCGGCGGTTGTTCATGGGGCGGGGGGCGTGCGCGAGGCGGCGAGGGTGTCGAGGTGGGCGTTGGCGGCGGCGGCGGCGCGGCGCGCGGCCTCCTCGGGCGTGCGGCGGCCTTCCATCATCAGGTCGATTTCCGGCTGCACGATCTTGAGCATGACCTCGATGAAATCGGAGAGGCGGGGAATGGGTCGGGCCTCCTCGAGTTGGATCAGTATGGCGTCGGTATTGCGCGGAGGCTGCACGCGCGGGCGGTCGAAGAAGGTCTCGCGCGCCACGGACTCGCGCACGGGCAGGGCACCGCGGGCGACGTGGTCGCGCACCGCGTCGGGGCGGGTGAGGAATTTGACCAGTCGCCACGCGGCCTCGGCACGCGGGGTATCGCGGGCGATGCCGTAGCCCTCGATGGCGATCTCGCCTCCGGCGCGGCCGCCGGGTCCGATGGGCAGAGGCGCGATGTCCCAGCGCAAAGCGGGCGCGAGGTTGTAGAGCGCCCACTGGTTGACGTGACCGCCGATGAGCATGGCGTAGGATCCGTTGATGAAGCCGTTTCTCACCCCGTAGCCGCGCCGGGGGGAAATGCCGCGGGCGACCTTGTCGTGGTAGAACGTGATGCCCCGGATGGACTCGGGCGAGTCGAGCAGGCAGCGCCTGCCATCGGCCGAGAACACCTGGCCGCCGGCCTGCCGCACGTAGATGAGCCATTCGCCCCACCAGCCCTCCTCGACGCCGGCGCCGTAGACGCGGCGGCCGGTTTTTTCCCGGATGGCGGTGAAGGCGTCTCCGGCGCGAAGAAAATCGTCCCAGGTCCAGCTCGCGTCGGGCGGAGCGAGGCCGGCTTCCTCGAAGAGGGCGACGTTGTAGTAGAGCAACGAAAGATTCATCGTGGACGGGAGCAGAAGCACGCGGTCCTGGTCGGTGATGGCGGTGCGCACGGCGGCGGGGTAATCGTTGAAATTCACCTCGGTCGCGTCGCGCGCGACGAGCGGCGCAAGGTCGAGCAGGAAGGGGCGCAGCGCGGCGATCCAGACGTCGCCGGCGAGAAAGACGTCCGGCGACTGGCCTGCGGCGGCGAGCGTCTTGAACTTAACCTGATACTCGCTCTCGGGGACCCAGACGATGCTGACGCGCAGGTCGGGATTTTCTTTTTCGAAGGCGGCGACCTGGGCCTCGAAGAGATCGCGCAGGGAACCCACGGTGACGAGCCAGGTGATGGTCTGGCGCGTGTCGGTCGGCTCCTGCGGCCCGCGGGTTTTGGCGGCCCACCAAAAGCCCAGGGCGGCCAGGGCCGCGACGAGCATCCAGCAAACCAGTTCGCGGCGTCGGTCGATGAAATCGGGGAGCATGGTCGGGGTGGAAGCGGCTTGGGGATATGCGGCTGCGGTAGTGAACCAGAATATCAGGCGCGCCGCGTGCCTGATGGTGCCATAGCTTTGTCTTTTCGTGCCAAGCAGGATGGCGACCGCCGGTTTTGCGAAAAGAATTACGCCGGTAGGAGGAAGTGTTTGGCACGTTTTCACAACCGGCGTGCACGCCACACCATTTCGTGGGGACCGAATCGCGCTAGATTTTGCGCCCTTTCACCCCGCTCCCCCCCACCCACGTCCGGTTGTATCCCATGCTCTCCTCCAAACGCACCCACTCCCTTCGCACCGCTTCGCTGGCTCGTCGCTCCCTTGGCGCGACTCTTCTCGGTTTCACCGCGTCCTGTCTATCGGCTGCCGACCTCACCTGGAACGGCGGAGTTTCCGGCGATTGGGCGAACGGCGGCGCAGGTTGGATCGGTGGCAACTGGAGCAACGCGAATCCAGATGCCGCCACGTTTGCCGGCGCCACGCCCACCTCGGTGACGATCAACTCGGGTGGCGTGACGGTGGGCAACCTCACCGTAAGCTCCGGCACCTA
>JALOTV010000331.1 GCA_025457685.1 Opitutaceae bacterium | reverse complement strand
AGTATAAACGAGGCCGCTGGATTCTAGCCGCACATCGCTTGCGGCGCGGCGGTGTCGTCATCACGTGGGCGGCTTTCCCTCCCATGAAAAATCATCCCAAGCTCAAGTTCCTCAAAGTATCGCTCGCCCTCTGCGCGCTGGCGGGCGGCCTCGCCTCCTCGGCCGTCGCCGCGACGCCGGCCAGCGGTGGGCCCGATCCCATCGAGGTCAGTGAACTGACCGCCGCCAAGCGCGCTTGGTGCGACGCCCTCCTCCTCATCAGCCGCACCCACCGCGAGGGCGGTGACGCCGCCGCCGTGGCGGCCAAGGTGATCGATTCCGCCTACAACTACGGTCAGGCGCCCGTGCTCTTCAAACCCACGCTGACCTTTGGCGAGCAGACCTTCCGCACCACCCGCGAGGGCGCGCTCGCCTACTTCGTGGGCGGCAATCCCGCGTTCCCGTCCGACAAGGGCTTCGCGTTGAATCCCTGGGTCGCGGCCGACTTCACCATCGCCGCCACCTATGTCGAGGGCCCGATCGGCATCACCATGGGACACGTCACCCTCACCAACGCGGAAGGTGCGAAGACCACGGTGGAAAAGACCTTCGTCTTCCGTCGCGGTGACGACGGCAACTTCCGCATCGTGCTCCACAAGTCCGCGCTGCCCTTCAAGCCCGCCTCGTCCTGAACCTGAAGGAAAAGCGCGGCTGATACGCGAGGCCGGGGCGTAAGCCCCGGCCTTTGTCGTGTCCCGAAACCGTCCTGGTTTCGTGTTGCCTGCGCTACCCCGCCGGTTCCCGCTCGACCCTCACCACACCGCATATGAGCCCTTGGTCCATGTTGTTTGAACCGGCGATTTTGTTTTTCCTGATCGGGTGTTTCGTCGCCCTTATCCGGTCGAATCTGGAGATCCCGCAGCCGGTCGCCAAGTTTCTGTCCCTCTATCTGCTCATGGCGGTGGGCTTCAAGGGCGGCCAGTCGCTGGCGCAGACCGGGTTTAACCAAGCCGTGCTCACCGTCATCCTGATCGCCATGTTCATGGCGCTGGTGGTGCCGGCGTGGAGCTACCTCATCCTGCGGCGCGGGGTGGGCGTCTTCGACGCCGCCGCCATCGCGGCCACCTATGGTTCGGTCAGCGCGGTCACGTTCACGGTGGGCTCGCAGTTTGTCGCCGCCCAGCAGGCCCCGGTCTCCGGCGGCGCCACGGTGGCCTTGGTGTTGATGGAGTCGCCGGCGATCGTGATGGCCGTGCTGCTCGCCTCCTGGGCCCGCAGTCGCGAGGGCGGCAAACCGATGCACCCCGCCGCGAGCAGCGCCGAGATGGAGGCGGTGATGCCCGAGACCGTGGCCGCGCAGGCCAAGTCGCCCATCAGCGTGAAGGCGGTGCTGCACGAGGCCTTCACCGACGGCGCGCATCTGCTCCTTATCGGCAGTCTGGTGGTCGGCGCGGTGACGGGTGAAAAGGGCGCCGAGGCGATGCAGCCCTTCACCGGTGGTCTGTTCAAAGGCTTCCTCGCCTTCTTCCTGCTCGAGATGGGCCTGCTGGTGGGACGGCAGCTGCGCGAGGCGCGCGACGTGGGGCCGTTCCTGATCGGCTTCGGCCTCATCATGCCGCCTTTGCACGCGCTCGTCGCGCTCATGCTGGCCAAATTTGCCGGCACCTCCCTCGGTGACGCCACCTTGCTGGCGGTGCTGGCTGCCAGCGCGTCCTACATCGTGGTGCCCGCCGTTATTCGCTACGCGATCCCCGAGGCCCGTCCGAGCCGCTACTTCACCATGTCGCTCGCGATCACGTTCCCCTTCAACGTGCTGATCGGCATACCGCTTTACTACGCCATCGCCACGCGGCTCTGGCAGTGACGGGGGCGGCTAGGCCCGGCCTTTGGCCTGCGCCAGCGGAGCGCGGGTTTTTTCCAGGCCGTAGTCGATGTAGGCGGCCTGGACCGCGTTGTGGAGGCCTTCGAGGCGCACCTGGATGCCGTCGAGGTATTCGTGCAGGCCGGAGGCGATGATGGCCTTGGCGTCGGCGGCGACGAGGTCCTCGCGCAGTTGGCGCGCGAGCGCGTGCGCCGCGGCCACGGCGGGTGCGCCGTCGCCCGGGCCGATGCGGCGCAGGCACTGCTCGGCCACCTCGACGGCGTAGCGCACGCTGCGCGGGAAGGCCTCGTCGCGTATCAGATAATCCACCACGCGGGCGAGGTCGAGATCGCCCCGGCGTGACCGGCGGAAGGCCTCGAAGGCGGAGCAGGAGCGGAGCACGGAGGCCCACTGCACCATGTCGAGGGCGGAGCCGACGGCCTGCACGCCGGGCAGGATCATGAAATACTTCACGTCGAGGATGCGCGTGGTGTTGTCCGCGCGTTCGAGGTGGCGGCCGAGGTCGTAGAACCACCAGGCGTCGGTGCGGGGGAGCATGGCGTCGGCCACGCCGTGGAAGAGCTGGGTCTGGGTCTTGATCCAGGCCAGGTAGTCGGCGGCGCCGAGCTGGGCGTAGCGGGTGAAGTCGTCGTCCTTCAGGCGGAGATAGAAGGTGTTGATCGTCTCCCAAAGCTCGGCGGAGAGCTGGTCGCGGATGCAGCGGGCGTTTTCGCGGGCGAAGCCGACGCAGGAGAGGACGGAGCTGGGGTTGCGCTTGTCGAAGAGCATGAACTCCACGACCGCGCGCTCGGTGATCTTCTCACCGTAGAGCTCGTGGAATTTCTCGTCCGAGCCGGTGACGAACACGAGGGGCTCCCAGGCGCGAGGATCGTCGGCGGCCTGGCGCGACTGGAGGTCGAGCACGAGGGCGGCGTTGACCTCGACGATGCGCGCGGTGTTTTCGGCGCGCTCGAGTTGGCGGGCGATCCAGTAGATGAGGTTGGCGACGCGAGAGAGCATGATGGTAGTGGCTGACTGGATACAGTGGCGTGGCGACGGCGCGGCTCAGACGATGATTTTTTCCGGCACCGCCGGGGTGACGTCCTCGTGCTCGGCGGCCAGGACCCACGTGTCCTTGGAGCCGCCGCCCTGGGAGCTGTTGACCACGAGGCTGCCCTTGCGGAGTGCGACGCGGGTGAGGCCGCCGGGCATGATCTTGATCGTCTCGCCGTTGAGGATGTAGGGGCGGAGGTCGATGTGGCGGCCCTCGATGGTGTCGCCGCACACGGCCGGGCAGCGCGAGAGGCCGAGCGTGGGCTGGGCGATGAATTTGCGCGGGTGGGCGATGATCTTGCCGCGAAACTCCTCGATCTGGGCGCGCGTGCTGTGCGGGCCGACGAGCATGCCGTAGCCGCCGGCCTCGTCCACCGACTTGACCACGAGTTTCTCCAGGTTGGCCAGGATGTAGGTCAGGCGTCACCGGAGAGAAAGGTGTCCACGTTGGGCAGGAGGGCGTCCTGGCCGAGGTAGAACTTTATCATGCGCGGCACGTAGTGATACATCGCCTTGTCGTCGGCGACGCCGGTGCCGATGGGGTTGCAGAGGGCGACGTTGCCCTTGCGGTAGGCCTCGAAAAGGCCGGGCACGCCGAGCAGGGACTTGGGGTTGAAGACGGTGGGATCGAGGTAGTCGTCGTCGATGCGGCGGTAGATGACGTGCACCGGCGCGAGGCCGTTGGTGCGCTTCATGAACACGCGGTCGTTCTCCACCACGAGGTCGGAGCCCTCGACGATCTCGATGCCCATCTGGCGGGCGAG
>JALOTV010000330.1 GCA_025457685.1 Opitutaceae bacterium | reverse complement strand
GAGCGGATAAAACATCTCCGCCCCCTCCTCCGCCAACGCCTGCCGGCGCGGATCAAAGGCGCGGAAACGCGAGCGCGCCACCGCGTTGGCCACCAGTTCCTTGCCCGTGCCCGAAGGCCCGGTGATGAGCGTCGCAAAATCCCCCAGCCGCGCATGCAGGCCGCGACGATAGCGCCGCAGATCGCCAGTGAAGATCGACTGCCAGATCGCCGCCCGCAGTCCAGCGCCAGCCACCGCTCCGCGTCGGCCCGGAAGGTGCCGAAAAAATCCAGCCGCGCGCTCGCCGCCCCGCCCGCGAGCTGCTCGCGCACCGCCGCGTCGAAACGCGGCGCATAGGTCTGATAGAGCCAAAAACCCGCCAGCTCCTCGTAGAGCTCCGCCTCCTCGCGCCACGCCTTGGTCGCGCGCGGCGCAGGCCAGCTCGCGCGCACCGCCGCCAACACCCGCCCCGCCCGCTCGGTCAGCAAGGCGTGGTGCGCATGCTGTGTCGGCTGCGGCGGCTGCTTGTTCCACTCCGCCCCCACCGCGCGAAACTCCACCCCGAGCGCCTCCCGCTCGCACGCGATGCGCTCGGGCAAAAAGGGGTTGGTCGCGTTTAGCCGCGCCACCGCCCGCGCAAAATCCCGATCCGCCTGCCGCGTGAAGATGCCCGCCATAACTTACATTTTTTGTAATCTTACTCTGCATTATATGTCAGCTTTAGAATCGCATAGGCGGCACACTAAAAACGCATCCATTTACATAAAAGCTACTTACGCCACACGCAGATTTCCTGGCACCGCGCCGGCTAAAGGGAGCGGTGCCAACCATGAAAACGTCTCCCATCCCCCTCCCCCGCTCCGGCGGACTTCGTCTGCGGGCCTTGTTTCGCGGGCTCGTCGCGCCGCTGCTCGCCGCCGTCTGCGCGTCCTCCGTCCTGTCCGCCGCCGGCACGCTCACGCCGCTGGGCTCGCCGCAACAACCGGTGCAGATCCGCAGCCACGAGGTGAACGTCACGATCAACAACGGCTTCGCCCAGACCGAGGTGATCCAGACTTTCTTCAACCCCAACCCCGCCGACCTCGAGGCGATCTACGCCTTCCCCGTGCCGAAGAGCGCCAGCCTCTCCGCCGTCACGATCATGAACGGCGAAAAGGTTCTTCAGGGCGAGGTCCTGCCCAAGGCCGACGCCGAGCGCGCCTACGAGGAGGAAAAAGCCTCCGGCAACGACGCCGGCCTCGCCACCCAGGAGGCGTTTCAAACCTACCGCTTCAAGGTATCGCCCGTGCGCGCCAACGCCGAGGTGCAGTTACGCTTCACCTACTACCAGCCGCTCGAGATCGACACCGGCGTGGGCCGCTACGTTTACCCGCTCGAGGAGGGCGGCACCGACGAGGTCGCGCAGTCCTTCTGGCAACCGGTGCAAAACCAGGTGCAGGGCCAGCTGCGCTTCAACGTGGAGCTGAAATCCGCCTGGCCGGTGGACGACGTGCGCGTGCCCGGCTTCGAGGCCGCCGCCGTGGTCAACAAGCTCGATGCCGGCCACTACCGCGTGGAGCTCGACCGCGCGGGCGCGAAGCTGGATCGCGACTTCGTCTTCTACTATCGCCTGTCCGACAAGTTGCCCGGCCGGGTCGAGGTCATCCCGTATCGAAAAAACAAGGACGCGCCCGGCACCTTCATGATGGTCGTCACCCCGGGCCTCGACCTGAAGCCCATCACCGGCGGCGCCGACTACACCTACGTGCTCGATGTCTCCGGCTCCATGCAGGGTAAGATCGGCACCCTCGCGCGCGGCGTCGGTCAGGCGCTCGGCCACATGCAGCCGACCGACCGCTTCCGCATCGTGACGTTCAACAACAGCGCCCGGTTGGAGCAGGACTGGACCGCCGCCACCGCCGACAACGTGCGCGCCGCCGCCGACCGCCTCGCCCGCCTGACTCCCAACGGCGGCACCAACATCTACGAGGGCCTGCAAATCGCCCTCCGCGATCTCGACGCCGACCGCGCCAGCAGCGTGGTGCTCGTGACCGACGGCGTCACCAACCAGGGCGTGGTCGAGCCGCGCGCCTTTCACGCCCTGCTCCAGCAGCACGACGTGCGTTTCTTCGGCTTTCTCATGGGCAACAACGCCAACTGGCCGCTCCTGCGCGTCATGGCCGACGCCACCGGCGGCTTCTATGCCGGGGTGAGCAACGACGACGACATCGTGGGCCAGATCCTGCTCGCGAAATCCAAGATCGCCCACGAATCGCTGCACGACGCGTCGTTCAAATTCAGCGGCGCTCGCATCACCGACACTACCGGCGACGTCCCGCAAAAAATCTACCGCGGCCAGCAGCTCGTCATCTTCGGCCGCTACGAGGGCGCCGGCCCCGCCACGGTGAAACTCCAGGCCCGCCTCACCGGCGAGGACAAGACCTACGCCACCTCCTTCGATTTCCCCGAGGTGGACACCGATAATCCCGAGATCGAGCGCCTCTGGGCCCTCGCCCAGATCGAGCAGATCGAGACCAAGGAGGCCATCGGCCAGACGCCCGCCACCGAGGCCCGCGACGCCATCACGCGCCTGGGCGTGGACTACCAGCTCGTCACCGACCACACCGCCATGATCGTGCTCGACGACGCCTCCTTCGCGCGACGCGGCATAGACCGCCGCAACCAGGCGCGCGTCGCCACCGAGCTCGCCGCCCAGTCCGTGCGCGCCAGCCAGCCGGTGAAAAGCTACCAGGTGGACGCCGCCCAGCCCGCCTTCACCGCCCCCGCCCCGCACGTCAGCCACGGCTCCGGCGGTGGCGGCGGCAACGGTGGCGGCGCGCTCGACCGCGACGATGCCCTCGCCATCGGCGCCCTCGCCCTCCTCGCCCTCGTGGCCGCCTACAACCGCCGCCACCTCGCCGGCGCGCGCCGCGAGCGTTCGTCCGCCGTTTCCTGAGTAAACAGAGCCCGCCTCCATGCTTCGCCTCCCCTGGATCACCCTCATCCTCGCCGCCCTGGCCGGGCTCGCCCACGCGAGCCCGGCCCTCGCCGCCGCGTGGGAATTCCGTCGTGATGCGGTGGATACAGGCCAGCTCTGGCGCCTGCTTACCGCCCACCTCACGCATTTCGGCGTGAACCACCTCGCGTGGGACCTCGCCGCCCTTCTCGTGCTCGGCACCTTGGCGGAGCGCGAGGGTCGCCGCGCCACCGTGCTCGCCCTCGCCCTGGCCGCCCCGCTCATCGGCCTCGGCGTGTGGCTGGCCCAGCCCGCGCTCGCGGTGTATCGCGGCCTCTCCGGGCTCGACTCCGCGCTGTATGGCTTGGTTTGCGCGCGGCTGATCGCCACCGGCCGGCGCGAGCGTCACGCGTTCACCACCGCGCTGGGCGCGCTGGCCCTGGGCGGCTTCATCTGGAAATGCGCCGCCGAGCTGGCCGGCGGTCGCACCGTCTTCGCCACCGGCGCGGATTACGCACCGGTGCCGCTGGCCCACCTGCTGGGCCTGTGCGCCGGTCTCGCGGCGCACGCACTGGTCAACCGGAGGCGAGCAGGCGGCGCAGGGTCTCGTCCACCAGCTTGGGGTTAGCCTTGCCCTTGGCGGCCTTCATCACCGGGCCCTTGAGGCCGTTGATCGCGCTGTCCTTGCCGGCGCGAAACTCCTCCGCCGCCTTGGCGTTGGCCGCG
>JALOTV010000059.1 GCA_025457685.1 Opitutaceae bacterium | reverse complement strand
TCAGGCGCGCACCAGGCGGCGGGCGGTCTCGTAGGCCTCGCGCAAGGCGGCGCGGTCCGCTCGGGCGTGGCGCTCGGGCAGGAAACGGCGATCCGAGCAGGCGAGCACGGCGGCGAATTCCTGGAGGGCGAGCAGGTTTTCGTCGAGCGGGTCGATGAAGGAATCCACCGCCTCGCGCAGATCGTCGAGTTCGAGGCCTTGTAGTCGTCCGGCCAATACAGCGCGTTCGCGGGCCCGCACCATGACCGACTCCACATCGCTGCCGGTGAGCGGACGCGCGCCGAGGACCTCGCGCACGTAGGCGCGGAGCGGCTCGGCGAGGGCGACGCCCTGCACCTTCGCGATCACGTCGAAGAGCTGCGCGACCTCGTCGGGATTTTGCGCGGGGAAGAGCGGCACGCACAGGCCGAAGCGGCCCTGGCGCTTGAGGTCGATGGCCATGAGGTCGGGGCGCGAGGTCATGGCGATCCAGAGCTCGCGGCCGCGCAGCGAGCTGTCGCCGAGGTGGGCGGCGAAGGCGGCGAAGACACGGCTGGACACGCCGCTGTCGCCGTCGGCGGAGCGGTTGCCAAAGACGGCGTCGGCCTCGTCCACCACCACGATGACCGGGCCGAGCGCGCGGATGGTGAGGAGGATGCGCGCCTGCTGGCGCTCGGTCTCGCCCACCCACTTGGAGCGGAACTGGCCGAGCTCGAGCACGGGCAGGCCGCACTCGCTGGCAAAGCAGTCGATGAGGAAGGATTTGCCCACGCCCACGCGACCGGGGACGAGCACGCCGCGCTCGACCACCGCGTGGTGGCCCTCGCGGATGAGGCGCGCGAGCTCGCGCAGGCGGACCTTGGCCGCCTCGTGGGTGGCGACGAGGTCGAGCGAGCGCCCGGACCTGGGGTCCTTGAAGGTGACGAGGTCGCCGCAAAACTCCTCGATGAGGCGGCGTTTGCCCTGGCTGACGTAGGCGGCGGTGACGCGTTGGTCGTTGCGCAGCGCGGTGGCGAGGAGTTGCTCCACGCGCAGGAGGGGCAGGCCGGAGGTGCGGCGCGCGAGGTCGTCGGTGGCGAGGTCGGAGTGGGTGGCGAGGGTGCGGCCGTCGGCGTGGCGATCGAGCCAGCCGGAGGCGAGGAAGGCGGCGCGTTCGTCGAGGGTGGGCAGGTCGATGCGCACGCGCGCGACGTGCGGGTTTTGCAGCAGGTCGGGGTGCAGCTCGGAGAGCGTCTCGGTGACGAGCACCACGCCGACATCGCCGCGGTGCAGCTCGGGCGAGGCGGCCCAACTCAGCAGGGTGACGAGTGCCATGCGCTCATCGGGGCCGGCCTGGGCCTCGTCGGCGGCGGGCACGAGTTTCTCGGGGTAGTTGACGACGAGCGTGACGCCACGGGCCGCGCCGGTCTCCTCGGCCATTTTGAGGAAAAAGCGGCGCAGGATTGGTAGTAGCTGAGTGAATACACGCGGCGGGCCGGCGCGATGAAAATCGGTGTGCTCGACCTCGTCGTAGATTTTCAGCCACTCGAAAAACGCCGTCTGCATGGCGGGGGTGGAGAAGGTCAGGCCGGCACCGAGATCGTAGTGTAGCACCTGGGGGCGGCCGGCGAAGAGGCGGCGCTGGAGGAAGGCGCCGAGCGCGGCGTAGCCGGCGGGAGCGGCGGCGCCGGATGCGGGTGCGAGGGGGAAGAGGTCGTGGATGTTGCCGTGGAGGAGGAAGAGGCTGTGCGCGCCGCTGTTCCAGAGACGGGCAAATTCGGCGGCCCAGACGGGCAGGGACGGACGAGGGACGGCGGAAGGAGCGGTCATGGGCGAAGGAGTTTTTTTAACCGCGCCATCCGCGGTTTAAGATCGTTCGGGGATCGGTGGCGGTGCCGCGCGGGTGGAGGCGCGCGAGGCGAGCAGGGTGCCGGCGGGCAGGGGCGGGAGCTGGGCGGTGAGGTCCTTGAACTCGGCGAGATCGGAGAGCCAGCGGTTGGTCTCGGCGAGGTGCTCGATGCTGAGGTCGATGCGCGCACCGAGCGACTCGGCGTTTTTATGCGCCACGGCGTCGGCGCGGATGAGCTTGGCCTGCTCGACGAGGCGCTCCTGCTCGGAGCGGGCGAGGTCGCGGTTGGCGCGGGCCTGGGCCACGCGGGCGAGGCGTTGGCGCAGGGCGAGGAGGCGCTCGCGACGCGAGGCGAGCAGCTTTTGGCGGGTCTCGCGCATCTCGCGCGTCGCGGCGGAAGCGTCGGGCGCAGGGGCGGCGAGTTCAGTCTCCAAGGCGGCGAGTTCCTCCTCAGCGGTGGCGACGGAGGCGTCGAGCTGCTCGCGGCGCTCGGTCTCGAGGTAGGTCTCGAGCGATTGCTCGATGGTGAGCAGGCGCAGGTAGGTCCAGAGGAGTTCGTCGAGCTTGCGCAGGCGGGTGTCGAGCGAGAGTGAGAGTTCGCCGCCCTCGGCCTCGGCGCTGGCGGCGGAGATGTCTTCGCAGACGGAGACGAGCGCCTGGTAACGGGTGCGCCGCTCGCGGGAAAGGTTGTCCAGCAACTGGGCGCGGCGGGCCTGAAACTCGGCCGCGCGCGCGGTGGCGGCGGCCTGTTCCTCGATGGCGCGGCGGGCGTCCACCCGACGGCGAAACCAACCGCTGTCGGGAAGGTAAACCAAGCCGAGCGCGTAGGCCACGCCGCCGATGAGCAGACCAAGCGGCTCGCCGGTGACGAAGCCGAGGCCGAGGGTGCCCACGGCGAGCCACGCGTGCTCGGCCCCGCGCCAGAAGAGGCGACGGTAGGCGGGCGGCGGCGTGGCGGGGTCGATCATGCTCACTCGACGGTGAACCACTGGACCTCGACGCGGCGGTTGAGCTCGGCGTCGGCGCCGGCGGGCTCTTCCCAGCCGCGACCTATGGTCTCGAGGCGCTCGCCGGAGACCTGCAGGCGCTCGATGAGCACGCGGCGGATCTCGTTGGCGCGATTCTTGGAGAGCTCCATCGCCTTCAGGGCCATCTGGCGCACGAAGGCGTCGCCGCCCTGCTGGCGGAATTTTTCCACGAGGGCGTTGTCCACGTGGCCGCGCAGGAGAATGGTGGAGCCGGGGCTGACTTGGAGGAGGCGGCGGATGGACTCGAGGTTTTTGGCGTTTTCGGCGTCGCCCATCTGGAGGATGGCGGAGTTGGGCTCGAAGAGGAAACGGATGTCCTTGGTGAGGAGCGGATCGCCCTCGAGGGCGCCGCCGCCGGCGCTGCGGATGGGGGCGATGGCGACGCGTTGCTCGGCGTAGGCGCCGGCGGCCTGGAGCGCGGTCAGGTGCGCGGGGGCCATGTATTTGTCGGCGTCGGTCGGCTGGTCGATGAGCGAGCCGTAGGCGAGGAGGGCGGAGGAGAAGATGCCGCTGAAGCTGCCCGCGCTGTCGATCGTGCCGGCATAGAAGGCAAGGTTCTCGGGCAGGTTGGAGAGGTGGACCTTGGCGAGTTCGTCGCGCACCTCGTCGCGGCTCCACTTGAAGGCGCGGGCGAGCAGATCGAGCTGGGTGGCGGGCTGGTCGCGCACGAGGCGATTGCCCTCGAGCACGCCGTCCACCAGGCCGGCGACGATCTTGGGGTTGGCCTCGGCGAAGCCCCGGTTGACGATGAGGATGTCGGCGATGATGAGCAGGTTCTTGTTGGTGGTGAGCAACTGGGCGCGGCCGCCGGAGGCCTCGACGACCTCGGTGGTCTTGGGCGCCCAGGTGACGCAGCCCGCGAGGAGGTTGCCACCGGCGGTGAGGTCCTTGAGGAAGAGATCGCCGGCGGCGAAGGCGTCGGACGCGAAGAGCAGATTGACCTTGTCGGCGGCGGGGGTGTCGGCGGGCGAGGAGAGCAAGTTGACCTCGATACCGGCCTCCTGGGTGAGGTAGCGCAGGAAGAAATCGGCCTCGGTGAACTGGGCGGTGACGAGGGTCTTGCCGCGAAGATCGTTGATGCGGCGGATGTCCTTGCGGACGACGAGGCCGTCGGCGCCGCGGGAGAAGCCGATCTGCACGGGGGCGGTGACGGCGAAGTTGCGGCAGTAGGCGGTCAACACGTCCACGGTGGTGGCGGAGGCGGCGATGCGGCCGGCGTTGAGCGCGGGCCAGCTCTCCTCCTCGCTGAGGGTGATGCGGACCTTGAAACCGTGCTTGCGGAAGAAGACGGAGTTTTCCGTGGGCTCGAGGCCGCCGTTGGCGGCGATGATGCCGGCGTAGCCCGCGTATTCGCTCAGCTCGAGGTCGATGGTGTTGTCCTTGGCGACGTAGGCGGCGGGCGGAGGCAGGAGCGGACAGGCGAGCAGCGGGGCGACAAACTCGGCGTCGTCGATCACGCTGGCCGGGGCGGTGGCGGCAGAGGATACCGCCGTCGCAGGCGCGGAGGCGGGGACGGACGCCGAGGCGCTCGCCGGATCGGCGGAGGCGAGGGCGGCGGGCGCGAGGCGATCCCACCACTGGTAGGCGCCGAAGCCGGCGAGGCCGAGGATGAGCAGGGTGAGGACGAATTTACCGCGAGCGGTCATGGGCGAGTGGAACGAGGAGGAGGGTGTAGGGGAATGGCGGATACGGCGACGGCGGGCGCGAGGCGCTCAGCTCTCGCCGATCTTCTGGCGCTGGGGCGCGGGCGCAGCGGCGCCGGGCTGAACAAGGCCCATCTTTTTCTGGTATTCCTTAAACAGCTGGGCGCCGCGGACCTTCTTCATCTCCTGCTGGCGCTGGATGGAGGAGCCCATCTCCTTGGCGAGGTCGAGGGTGGCGCGCATCTGGCCTTCGCCGCCGGCGGCGGACTGGCGGAGTTGCTGCATGGATTGGCCGAGTTCGCCGCCCATCATGCCCTGGAGTTCGCCAATGGAGCCCTTCATGAGGGTGGCGAGTTGCTCGAGGTTGCGGCCCACGGCGACGCGAGTCTTCACGGTCTCGAACTCGCGCTGGAATTTTTGGATCTCGCGCAGGCTGTTGGCGATGATGGTGGTGTTTTGCTGGTAGAGCTCCTCTAGGCCGACGAGCTGGCTCTTGTTGTCGGCGAGGTCGGTATCGAGCGCGGCGAGCTCCTCGGCGTAGTGGATGCCGTTGGCCTCGTCGTTGGCGGCGGCGGCGGCCTGGAGGTAGCCCTGGATCTCCTCGCGCTGGCGCTCCTGGCGCTTAATCTGGTCCTTGAGGAGGGCGATCTGGCCGGCGAGCTGACCGTTGGCGTAGTGGGCCTTGTCAGCCTTGGTCTTGGCGTCGCGGATGCCACGCTCGACGACGGCCTGGTTGATGGCATCGGTTTCGGTGGCCTTCTCGGCGGCGAGGCCGAGCCAGATGAAGAGACGTTTGAGGGCGCGGAACATGGCGTGGCGTGGTGCGGGAGGTGGTTAGAAACGTCGGCCCAAGGGGCGCGGCGCGGGCGCGCGGGGCCCGTTATCAGGCGGATGCTCAAAAACTTTCGTGATAAAATCGAGCGGGCTTTGCGTGGTAACGCGTATTATGTCCCCCACCCTACCCTGCCCCGCCAGCCAGAGGCGGCGATCACCGGACGGGCAGCCGGCAGGTAGCGGCTGCGTCCACGCCGAGAGCGCATAAATAAGCGGGAGTCAGCTCAGATTTATCCCGCATATTGTTTTCATAAAGCAATTTATGGTATTTTAAACCAAGTAGAGACTACGAACGCGCAACACCTCGCCGAGACTCCAGCAGGACCATGAGCACGCTGATGTCGGCGGGATTCACGCCGCTGATTCGGCTGGCCTGGCCGAGATTGGTGGGGCGGATGGTCGCAAGCTTGGCGAGGCTCTCGGCCCGCAGGCCACGCACGGCGGCGTAGTCGAAATCCGCAGGAATCTTGATGCGCTCGACGTCGGCCAGGCGGGCGATCTGGCGCTCCTCGCGGGCGAGGTAGCCGGCATAGGTAACGCGGTAGAGTATCTCGGAGCGCTCGGCGGGCGGCAGCTCGGTAAATTCGGGCGGCACAGGCAGGGCGGACACGGGCTTTTCACCCGCCCCGCTCCCCTCCCCTGCCCCATCGGAGGCGACGGGTTCGCAGCCGCACGCGGCGGCGGAAGTAGGCGGCGTGGGCGTGTGTCCGGCATGAGCGCGGCGCAGGTGATCAGCCCAGGTGCCGGGCCCCAGCCCGCTGCCGGGCGCGGGACGCGTTTGCTGGAGACGGTCGATCCATTCGCGAATCCGCGCGGCCTTGGCCTCGATGCGGGCCAGGCGCGTGGCGGACAAGAGGCCGCAGGCGCGGGCATGGTGGACGAGCCGTAGCTCGGCGCTCCCATGGTTAAACAGGAGCCGGTGCTCGGCACGGCTGGTAAACATCCGGTAGGGCTCGCGCGTGCCCTTGGTGACGAGGTCGTCGATCAACACCCCGATGTAGCCCTCGTGCCGGCCGATGATCAGCGGAGCCTCTCCCCTGCCCTTGCGGGCGGCGTTTACGCCCGCGATCAGGCCCTGGCAGGCGGCCTCCTCGTAGCCGGAAGTGCCGTTGATCTGGCCGGCGAAGAAGAGATTTTCCACCTTCTTGGATTCCAGGGACGAGAAGAGCTGGGTGGGCGGGGCGAAATCGTATTCCACCGCGTAGGCCGGACGCAGCAGTTCGGCGCGCTCCAGACCCGGGATGCTGCGCACCATCTCCACCTGGACAGCAAACGGCAGCGAGGTGGAGAGCCCGTTGATGTAGTATTCGTTGGTGGCGCGCCCCTCGGGTTCGAGGAAAAGCAGGTGGCGGGGCTTGTCGGCGAAGCGCACAAACTTGTCCTCGATGGACGGACAATAGCGCGGACCCACCCCCTCGATCTCGCCGGAATACATGGCCGAGAGGTGAAGATTATCCCGGACGAGCTGGGCGGTGCGCTCGGTGGTGTAGGTCATCCAGCACGGCACCTGGGCATGGCCGGGACGCCACCCCAGCCGATCTTCACGGAGGCCGGCGGAGGCGGATGTGCCCGCCGACGCGGAGCCGACGCCACCGGCGAGCGGGTGTTCCACATGGAACAGGGCCTCCGGATCGCGCGTATCGTGAAACGCAAAGAGCGTGGGCTCGGCGTCACCGTGCTGGGGCTCCATGCGGGAAAAATCAATGGACCGCCCGAGCAGCCGGGGCGGCGTGCCGGTCTTCAGGCGCTGTAGCTCGATGCCGGCTTCCAGAAAGCTGGCCGAGAGGGTTTTGGCGCTGAAATCGCCGAGTCGTCCGCCCTCGTTTTTATTTTGGCCTATATGCATCAGGCCTCGCAGGAAGGTGCCGGTGGTCACGACCACGGTGCGGCCATGGAACTCCAGGTCCAAGTTGGTGCGCACGCCCACCACGCGCCGCTGGCCGCCCAGACCGGTTTCCTGCGCCTCGGAAAACAGCAAACCGGTGACGGTTGCCTGGAAAAGCCACAGGTTAGGCTGAAGCTCCAAGGTGTGTTTTAGCCGGAATTGGTAGGCCTTCTTGTCGCATTGGGCCCGGGGCGATTGGACGGCGAGGCCCTTGGATTCGTTCAGGAGTCTGAACTGGATGGCGGTGAGGTCGGTGTTGATCGCCATCTCGCCGCCAAGGGCGTCGATTTCCCGAACGATTTGCCCCTTGGCCTGCCCGCCGATGGCGGGGTTGCAGCTCATCTGGGCGACGGTATCGAGGTTGCCGGTGAGCAGCAGGGTGCGCGCTCCGGTGCGGGCGGCGGCGAGCGCGGCCTCGCAACCGGCGTGGCCGGCACCGCAAACAATCACATCGTAGGGCAGGGGAGAGGAGGCGGACATCGGGAAAAAGGAAGGCGGCGCGGGCGAGAAGCGCCGCAAAAAGGCACGGAAAGCGCAAAAAAGAAAACCCTCCGTTCACGAGGCGACGCGACGCGAGCGGCGGATATCACTTCCCGATGCAAAAGTTGGCGAAAAGCGCGTCCAACATGCGCTCGTTGTCCACCCGGCCGGCGATTTCGCCCAGTGCATCCAAGCCCGCTCGGAGGTCGCCCGACACGAGTTCGATCGGGGCGGGAGCGGCGGCATCGAGCCCGGCAAGCGCGGTCTCGAAGGCGAGCTGGGCACGCCTGAGCGCATCGGCGTGGCGCGCGTTTACCGCGATGGATTCCTCGGCGAAAAGGCTGGGCCGGAGACCATCCGCCAACGCCACGATGGCCTCGCGCAGCGCCTCCATGCCATCGCCCGTGAGGGCCGAGACCGCGAGGGTGGGACAGGGGACGGCTGAGTCCGCGACCGAACCAGCCAGGGCGGCCGGGGCGAGGTCGATTTTGTTGCGCACCCGCAGGGTTTTTTCGGGCGTGAGGTAGGCCGCGAATGCGGGGGGCAGGGCAGGGGAGTCGGCGGCCGAAGCGTCCACCACCCACAGCACCAGGTCGGCCTCGGCCAGGCGCTCGGCCGTCTTGGCGATGCCCAGGCGCTCGATCTCACCCGGCGCGGGATTGACCCCGGCGGTGTCGATCAGGCGTAGAAGGTGCGCGCCCACCTGAAGTCGCTCCTCGATGAAGTCGCGGGTGGTGCCGGGCTCGGCGCTGACGAGGGCCCGCTCGCGACCGACCAAGGCGTTGAGCAGGCTGCTTTTGCCGGCGTTGGGCGCCCCGAGGAGCACGGTTTTTAAGCCATCACGCAAAAGGTCGCCGTAGCGGTGGGTGGCGAGCAGTCGCTGTGTTCCACGTAGAACATCGCCCAACTCAGCCTGCACCTGCCGGCGGTTCTCGGGCGGAAGGTCCTCGTCGGGGAAATCGATATACACCTCGATGCGGGCCAACACCGCCAAGACCCGCGCAATCAGCGCCTCAAGGTGGCGCCCGAGGTCGCCTTGCAACTGACGCTGGGCGGCGGCGAGAGCTCGTTCGCTGCGCGCATGGATCAAATCCATCACCGCCTCGGCCTGGGTAAGCTCCAACTTGCCATTCAAGAAGGCGCGGCGGGTAAACTCGCCGGGCTCGGCGGGGCGGCAGCCGCGTTTAAACAAATCATCCAAAATAAGTTGAACGATGAGCGGGTTGCCGTGGCAGCTGAGTTCCAGGGTATCTTCGCCAGTGGCGGTGGCGGGGCCGGCGGCGAACACCCACACCAGATCGTCCAAAACCCGGCCATCCTCCGTCGCCCGGTAGAGCCCGTGGCACGCTCGACGCGGCGTCAGGCCGGCGGCATCGCGGTGAAAGATATCCGCCGCGAGCTTGCGACTGGCCGGACCGCACACCCGGATGAGCGCGAGGGCGGAGGTGCCGGACGGCGTCGCGAGGGCGGCAATGGTGTCCTCGACCGCTGCTGCACCGGACTCGACCGCAGTAGCGCCCGCGGCAGCGACCTGCGCGGCCGTGACCGGACGGGGAGGAATGACGGGATGAACAAGGGCCTTCACGCCCCCACGGTGGAGGCAGGGCGGGGATCACGTCGAGCGCGCGCCACCGCCGGATAAAGCGGCTCAGGCGAGGCTGGCCAAGGCGCGCTCGATTGGAACCGGGTGCCGGCGGCGGTCGAGAAAGACATTCACCTCCCGATACCCCGCCTCCTGGAGCATGCGGAGGGCGGTCGCGTAGCCGTCGCCGACGCGATCGGGGCGATGCGCATCGGCGCCGATCACCACCGGTATGCCGCGCTCCGCCATCAGCGCGAGCTGGGCGGCGCCAGGATTCATCTCGGCAAGGGATTTCAGCCGGCCGCTGGTGTTGAGTTCCATGGCCACGCCGGTGGCGGCGATGCGGTCGAGGGCGCGCTCGACGTAGGGGCGGATACGAGGGAAGTGCCACTCGGCGGGAGACTCGTTTTTCACCAAGTCGGGGTGGGAGAGGGTGTCGAACAGGCCGCTTTCCGCCGCCTGGGCGAGGTGTTCGTAGTAGGTTTGTTGATAGGCAAACACGTCCCCGGTGAAGTAGCGCTCCCGATAGAAGCGAACCTGGTAATGCACGCTGCCCAGCACGTGGTGCAGGGGCACGCGGCGATGAAGCGCCTCCAGCCAGGGCTCGAGTCCGGGCGCGTAATCACTCTCCAGACCGAGCCGCACATCGAGCCGACCGGCGTAGGCCGCCCGCGCCCGCTCCACCATGGCGACATACTCAGGAAACTGGGCGTCCGTCATGCGCACGTCGGCCGACCAGCCGTGGGGTAGGGGAGCATGGCAGGTGAAAATGATGCCGCGCAGGCCGCGGCGCAGCGCGTGTTCGCAATACTCCTCGGGCTCGCCGACCGCGTGTTTGCAGAGCGGCGTGTGGCAGTGGGATTCGTAGAGGATGGGGGCGCTGGCGGCGGGCATGTCCGGAAGTGAGGCGCTCAACGCGCGCGGATAAGGAGCAGGGCGCGGTCGTCGTGCCGCGGGGCGAGGGTGCAAAACTGCCGCAGGTAACGGTCGAACCGCCGGATGATTTCACCCAGCGGTTCCTTCTGGTGACGCCGCAGGGCGTCGGCCAGGCGATCGCGGCCGAACTCCTCGCCGGAGGCGTTGCAGGCCTCGTTGATGCCGTCGGTGTAGAGCGCCAGCAAGTCGCCAGGCGCGAGCACCACGCGGCCCTCGTCGAGGGTGGCGTCGAACAGATCGTCCGGCGCCATGCCCAGGGCCATGCCGCCGTCACCGAGCAGGGCCTGGGGTCCGCCGCCGGCGCGCAGGAGCAGGCCGGCCTCGTGACCGGCGCGGCAAAAACGCAGCGCCAGTGTATCCAAATTCAGGATACCGTAGAACAGGGTGATATACATGCCCGGCGGCATGTCGGGCTGGATGGCGCGGTTGACCCGGCGGAGCACGGCGGCGGGCGACAGCTCGCCGGGCGCGAGCAGGCGCAGGCTGGCGCGGCAGGAGGCCATCATCAGCGCGGCCGGCGCGCCCTTGCCCGAGACGTCCGCGATCACGAAGCCCTGATGGCGGTCGTCCACCTGGAGCACGTCATAATAATCGCCGCCAAGCTGCTGCGAGGGCTGGGACAAGACCTCGACATCGACGCCGGATAGCGCGGGGAAGCGGCTGGGCAGCAGATGCTGCTGCACGTCACGGGCGAGCTCGAGTTCGCGCTCCTGGACCTCGCGGGCGCGGGCTTCGGCTGCTTTGCGCTCGGTGATGTCGGTGATGAGGCCCTCGTGGTGGGTCACGTTGCCCTGCTCGTCGAGGCGCACGATGGTGTGGTCGTCCACCCAGCGCACAGAGCCGTCGGCGCACTGGATGCGGTATTCCTGATTGTATTCGAGATGGCCCGCGGCGGCGTGGGCCTCGAGCTCGGCACCCACCCGCTCGCGGTCGTCGGCATGGGTGATATCGCGAAAACTCAGGGCTCCGCTCATCAGCGTCTCGGGCGCATAGCCAAACTGGCGCACGCTGGCGGAGACGAACTCCACCGGCCAATTGCCCCGCTCCGCCCGCCACAACACCACCACCGACGGCGAGCGGTTGATGATCCGCGCCATCTCCTCCAGCCGCCCGAGCGCGGTGCTGAGCTCCTGCTGAGCCTGACGGCGCACCGAGATATCGCGCCCCACTCCGAAAAAAGCCCGCCGTTTGTCGCGGTCGCTGTAGGCCGAACCGGTCGAGGCATGCCAGACCCAGCGACCTTCGCGGTGCCGCACCCGATACTCGATGCCGTCGCCATCGCCGCCGGTGCGCAGCGTGCGCTGGAAAAACGCGTCCCACTGCGCGACGTCGTCCGGGTGGATGTAATCGCGGAAGGGCGTGCCAATGACCTCGTCCACCGGGTGCCCAAGCTTCGTCGTCCAAGCCTGCGACACGAATTTGAACCGCCCCTCCGGCGTGAGCGCGTAGAGGATCTCGCTCGCGGTCTGGATGTAGGTGCGCCAGCGGGATTCGGTGCGCCTCAGCTCCTCCTCCGCCAGATGCCGTGCGGTTATATCCTCTAGCATGGCAAAGTGATGCGTCACACGGCCGTCCTTTTCCCGCACCACCACCACCGTCAGGATGCCCCAGACCGTGCGCCCGTCGCGACGAATGTAGCGCTTCTCCAGGGTAAACGAATCCCGCTTGCCGGAGTAGACCTCGGCATTGAGCTCGGCCTGGCGACGCCAGTCATCCGGATGCGTGATGCGTTGGACGTTTTCCAGCTTGCTCGCCTCTTCGCGGCTCAGGCCGATGAGCTCGCAGAAACGCTGGTTCACGTGGTTGAAGCCCGGATTTCCATTCTCGTCGAACTCTCTCCAGCTCAAGCCAATGGGCGAGTGATCGAACAACATCTGCAGCTCGCGCGTCTTCAGCTGCAGCTCGCGTTCGGTCAGGACGAGCCGCGTGACGTCGGTGCGGATCGACAAAAACCCCAGCGTCCGCCCAGCCAGCCCGAGCAGCGGCAAGATGGTGGTCTGCACCCAGTAGAGCCCGCCGCTCTTGTTGCGGTTGCAAATCGTGCCCCGCCAAACGTCGCCCTGCAGGATGGTTTCCCAAAGACCGACGTAAAATTCGTCCGGGAGGGCCACGATGTCGTGCTCGTCCATGCCCTGACGCAGCCAAGCCAACAACATGGGTTCGTAGGCATCGAGCGTGGCGTGGAGCGACGGCGCGGGAAGTAGCATGGGTAGGCGGGGAACCTAAAACCATAAACACCCCCGACCGCGCGTCGAGCCTGCGCCGGCCACCCCCGCCACGACGCTACCCCTTCAGCGCACCCGCCGTGATACCGCGCACCAGATGCGCCTGCAGGAGCAGGTAAATGGCGAGGATGGGGAGCGTCACGATGACGATGCCCGCGAACAACATGCCATAGTCGCTGCGATACTGCGCGGTGATGGCCAGATTCGCCAGGCCGAGCGGCAGGGTCTTGGCCTCCGCGCCGCCGCCGCCGACCAGCATGAAGGCGAAAAAATATTCCTTCCAGATGCCGATGAACTGGAAGATCGCCACC
>JALOTV010000329.1 GCA_025457685.1 Opitutaceae bacterium | reverse complement strand
CCTTCGAGGGTGCGGAGGCGAATGGTGCCGCCGGCCATGAGCGCGCCGGTGTTGCCACAGGAAACCATGGCGCCGGCCTCGCCGGACTTGAGCAGCTCGAGGGCGCGGGCCATCGAGGAGTCTTTTTTCCGGCGAAGGGCCTGGACGGGTTTGTCCTCCATGGTGACCACCTCGGAGGCGGGGAGGAGGCGGAGGCGCGAATGCGAAGCAAGCCCCTGCTTTTGGAGCAGGGGCTCGAGGAGACCAGGTTGACCGACGACGGTCAGGTCGCTGGTCAGTTGGGCGTCATCCAGGGCGAGTTGGAGCGCGGCTACGACTTCGGAGGGGCCGAGGTCGCCGCCCATCGCATCCACCGCAACGCGTCCGGAGGAACCGGTGGGTGTTCCCATCGGATCGGAGCGAGCTGGTGCAGAAGAGGCGTCTAGTGCTTAGACGGAAACGTCCAGCACTTGGCGACCGCGATACATGCCGTTGACCGGATTGACGCGGTGGGGGCGGAAGGCGCTGCCATCGACCGGATCCTTGGCGAACTCGGGGGCCTGGAAGGCGTTGGCCGCGCGGCGGTTAGCGCTGCGGCGTTTGGACTGCTTGCGTTTCGGATTGGCCATGGTGGAGGTGGTTTAAGGATGAAGGCGCGACGTGGGCCGCGCGGGTTGTGAGTTGGGAAAAGTTGATTGGAATGAAGCTTGGGCCATGCGTGGTCAAGCGCGATGTCGGGGGGAGATTTTGACCGACGATCAGAGGGTGACGGCGAGGAGCACGGCGGCGAGGCCGAGCCGATACCACGCAAAGGCGGCGAGGCCGTGGCGATTGAGGAAGCCGACGAGGAAACGCACGGCGAGGGCGGCGGACACGGCGGCGACCAACAGCCCGACGAGGATGGGTCCGCTGCCAAACGCGGCGAGGACCTCGGGGCCGTGCTTATAGGTCTTGAGCGTGGCGGCGGCGGAGAGCAGGGGCAGGCCGACGAGGAAGCTGAACTCGGCGGCGAGCACGGGGGGCAGGCCCGCGAGGTAGCCGCCGACGATGGTGACCATGGAGCGGCTGGTGCCCGGCCAGAGGGCGAAGCACTGCATGCCACCGATGAGGAGCGCTTGCCCGGGGCGGAGGGTCTCGAGCGTGACGGCGGGGCTGGCGGCGGCGGGGTGTTTTTTCCGGCGCGCCTCGACCCAGAACATCAGCAAGGCGCCGGTGACCAGGGCGAAGATGACCGCGTTGATGGAAAAGAGGTAGGCGTCGATCAAGTCGCCCAGGAGCAGGCCGAGCACGCCGGCTGGGATGCAGGCGATGACGATGTTGATGGCGAGGCGGAGGCCATCGCGGTCGCGTCCGACCAGACCGGCGAGGATGCGGGTGACCCGGCGCCAGTAGAGCAGGGCGACGGCGGCGATGGCGCCGATCTGGATGATGACGATGAACGCGTCGGTGGCCTGCTTGAGTTCCACGGGTTGATCGCGTCCGGGCACGATCACGGGAGCGGACGAATCGAGGCCGAGCGCATCGCTGGCGATGATGAGATGGCCGGTGGAGGAAACGGGAAGAAATTCGGTGATGCCCTCAACCAAACCGAGGATGGCGCCATCCAGCAGGGTGGGGCGTGGCGTCTCGGCTGAATCGGCCGGCGGGACGGGCTCGGCGGCGGAGGCGGAGCCGAGCAAAAAGGAGAGGGTGATGAGGGAAAAAAGGCGGCGGAGCACGGGCGGCATGGCCGCACAGGCGCCGGCGGCTGTCGAGTTTTGGCTTTTCCTCCGGCGTCGCGCCGCGCCAACTCGCGGCACGCTATGCCCGTGCTCACCGATCTCACCGCCCGCCTCAGCCAACACATCGACCTCACCGCCGGAGAAATCGACGTGGCGGCGGCGGCCCTGGCCGATCCCCTGGTGGTGGACGATTCGAAGGTCGCGTTTCTGCGCGCGCTCGGGGACAAAGGCGAGACGGCGGCGGAGCTGGCGGCGTTCGCCAAGGCGTTTCGCGCACGGGCGCTCGATCCCGGGGTGGAATCCTTCGCGGCCGAGGCGATCGACATCGTTGGCACCGGGGGCGACCACACGGGCGCATTCAACATCTCCAGTCTTGTGGTGCTGACCCTGGCCTGCGCGGGCGTGCCGGTGATGAAGCACGGCAACCGCGGGATCACATCCAAGTGCGGCAGCGCCGACCTGCTGGGTGGCCTCGGCTTCAAGCTGGACGCGCCGCCGGAGAAGCTGCGCGCGGCCCTGGCCCAGCTCGGTTATGTGTTTTTCTTCGCGCCGGCGTTTCACCCCGCGTTCAAGCACATCGCGCCGGCGCGGAAGGCGCTGGCCGCCGAGGGCCGCCGCTCGGTCTTCAACGTGCTCGGCCCCTTGATTAATCCCGGCCGGCCCGCGCATGTGCTGCTCGGGGTGTTTTCCGCCGGCTGGACGCCGTTGATGGCCGATACGCTGGAGCGGCTCGGGGCGGCGGGCGGCATCGCGGTCCACGGCAGCATCGACGCGGCGCGCGGGGTGGACGAGCTGACGACCGCGACGGACACGCGCGTGCGCGGCTTCGGGCGTAACCGGAATCTGGATACGACCTGGACGCCCGAGGGCCTGGGCCTGCGGCGGGCGGATTTTGGCGAGCTGCTGGGCGGCGATCTCGCCCACAACCTCGCGCTGGTGGACGCGCTGCTGGCCGGGAAGGGGCCGTCCGGTCTGGCGGACACGATCGCGCTGAATGCGGCGGTGGCGCTCTGGATCTGCGGACGGGCGGGCTCGCCGGTCGAGCGGCTGGACGAGGCGCGCGGCCTGTTGCTGGGCGGGGCGGTGAAGGCGCGGATCGCGGCCACCCGCGAATTTTTTCTCACCACGGTCTGAGGAGGCTCACAAATGACACGCGCTTATTTCGGCACGGATGGCGTCCGCGGTCCCTACGGCGGGCCGCTCATCAACGAGGATTTCGTCGCCCGCCTGGGCTGCGCGGCGGCGATCTGGGCCTCGGCGGCAGGCGCCGGGGATGGTCGCGTGCTGATCGGGCGCGACACGCGGGCCTCGGGCGAGGCGCTCGAGCGCGCGGTCGCGGCGGGGCTGCGGGCGGGCGGGCTGCGGCCGTTTTCGCTCGGGGTGCTGCCCACGCCGGCGGTGGCGCGGGCGATGGCGGAGCAGGGAGCGCGGTTGGGCGTGGTGGTGACGGCGTCGCACAATCCGGCGGCGGACAACGGTATCAAGTTTTTCGATACAGGCGGGCGCAAGCTGGACGATGCGCAGGAGGCGGCGATCGAGGCCGTGCTGCCCGCGTCCGGTTTTCTGTCCGCCGCCGCCAAGGGCGAGCCGGTGGCGGCGGCCGGGGGCGACGCGGCCGGTCGTTACGTGGAGACCCTGGCCGCGCTGGTGCCGGCCGGCGGGCTGGCGGGCTGGCGCATCGTCGCCGACACCGCGAACGGGGCGACGGCGGCGACCACTCCGCGGGCC
>JALOTV010000328.1 GCA_025457685.1 Opitutaceae bacterium | reverse complement strand
CTGTTCACCGAGCAGAAACGATCCGCGTGCCCCAGGCCGACGCGCAGCGCCCCGTAGCCGCCCATCGACAGCCCGCCTATCGCCCGCGCAGCCCGCTCCGGCCGGGCTTGGAAGTGGCGCTCGATGTAGTCCGGCAGCTCCTCCCCGATGTGCCGCGCATAGTCGGGCCCGTCCACCGGCCGGGTGTAGAAACTCCGGTAGCCGTCCGGCATCACCACGATCAGCGGCAGATCGCGCACATACCACTCCAGCCGCGTGCGCCTGTGCCAGATGGTGTGGTCGTCGCTCAGCCCGTGCAGCAGGTAGAAAGTCGCGAAGGGCCCCTTGCCCTTCTCCGGCAGGATCACCGTCGCGGAGGTCTGTTTGCCGAGCAGTTCGCTTTTCCAGTTGAGATTAACGAGCGCCATAAAATTTCAGGTTAAGTTACCGCGAATGGACACGAATCGACACGAATAAATGCCCGAACATCGGCCCGCGCATTCGCCCTTCGCAGTCTGTTATTCGCGTCCTTTCGCGTCCATTCGCGGTCCAAACTCAGTCCACCCGCAAGATATACCCGCGCAGGTATTCGCTCTCGGGCATGGTCACGAGCACCGGATGGTCCGCCGGCTGGTGGCAAAACTCCACCACCTGCACCTTGCGTTTCGCATCCGCCGCCGCGCCGGCCAACACGCCGCGCAGCTCCGCGTCCTGCATGTGGTGCGAGCAGGTGTAGGTCGCCAGCAGACCGCCGGGCGCCAGCGCCTTCATCGCGCGCAGGTTGAGCTCCTTGTAGCCGCGCAGCGCGCCTTCCAGCGCGCTCTTCGACTTCGCGAAGGGCGGCGGATCGAGCACGATCAGATCCCAGGTCTCGTCCCGCTTCGCGCCGAAATAATCAAAGACGTTCACCGCCTCGAACTCCGCCGCCACGCCGTTGCGCGCCGCGTTCGCCTTGGCCTGGTTGATCGCGTCGAACGCGCTGTCCAGGCCCTTCACCACCGCCGCGCCCGCCCGGGCCGCGTGCAGCGCGAAAGAGCCCTGGTTACAAAACGCGTCCAGCACCCGCTTGCCTTTCGCGTGCTTCGCCACCGCCGCATGCTGCTCACGTTGGTCGAGGTAAAAACCGGTCTTCTGCCCGTTTTGCAGGTCCAGCCAGTAGTCGAAGCCGTCGATCGCGTGCCAGCGCGGCTCCCAGGCCCGCCCGCTGCGCGTGCTCACCTCGAGGGGCAGGCCCTCCAGCCGGCGTATGGTGGCGTCGTTGCGCAGGATGATCTCCGCCGCCCCGGTCAATTCCGCCAGCGCCTCCACGAGGATCGCGGCGCGCTTGTCCATCGCGAGGGTCTGGATCTGCACCACCACGGTATCGCCAAACTGATCCGCCACCACGCCGGGCAAATCGTCCGACTCCGACCACACCAGGCGACGGTTGACGTTTGCCGCCGGCCCGCCGCGCCGCGCGATCGCCCGCTCGAGCGCCGCCCGGATATAGGCCGCGTCAAGCGTCACGCGGTCCCGGCTCAGCCGCCGCCACACGATCTGCGACTTTGAGTTGTAGATGCCGCTGCCGATGAAGCGCCCGGTGCGATCCCGCAGCTCCACCACCTCGCCGTCGTGCGCCTCGGGCGCGAGCGCCTCCACCTCGTTGGCAAACACCCACGGGTGCCCCTGCAACACACGTGAGCGAACATTGACTTTCAGTTTGAGCGAAGCGTCGGCCATAGCTCCACAGGCTCGCGCCGCGCCTCCCCGCGCGAAAGCCCAAAAGCGCGCCGCCTCAATTTCCGCTTTCCCTGCCCCCCTCCGCCGCGTGTGCTGTCCGGTTTGACCATGACGCCCGCCCAGGAAATCGCCCGCCGCCGCACCTTCGCCATCATCTCGCACCCCGACGCCGGCAAGACCACCCTCACCGAGAAATTCCTGCTCTACGGCAACGCCATCCACCTCGCCGGCTCCGTCACCGCCCGCAAACAGCAGCGCTCCACCACCTCCGACTGGATGGAGATCGAGAAGCAGCGCGGCATCTCCATCTCTTCCACCGTCCTCCAGTTCGACTATCAGGGCTACGCCGTCAACCTGCTCGACACCCCCGGCCACAAGGACTTCTCCGAGGACACCTACCGCGTGCTCACCGCCGTGGACGCCGCCCTCATGGTCATCGACTCCGCCAAGGGCATCGAGCCGCAGACCCGTAAACTCTTCGAGGTCTGCCGCCGGCGCGGCATCCCCATCTTCACTTTCTTCAACAAGTGCGACCGCCCCACCCAGAATCCCCTCGAGCTCATCGATGAACTCGAGCGCGTGCTCGGCCTCGCCCCCTGCCCCGTCACCTGGCCCCTCGGCAACGGCCCCACTTTCCGCGGCGTGTTCGACCGCCGCGTCAACCAGGTCCACCTCTTCGAGCGCACCCCGCACGGCGCCTACCGCGCCCCGGTCAACGTCACCGGCCTCGACGATCCCCAGGTCCGCGAAAAATTCGACGACCTCACCTACGCCGAGGTCACCGAACAGATCGCCATGCTCGACGGCGCCACCGCCCCGCTCGACCTCGCCGCCGTCCACGCCGGCAAACAGACGCCGTGCTTCTTCGGCTCCGCCGTGAACAACTTCGGCGTCCAGCTCCTCCTCGAGGGTTTTCTCCAGAAATCCATCCCGCCCACCGAGCGCCGCTCCGTCGTCATCAGCACGCCCGGCGCGCCCGCCCCCACCGAGGAGAAAATCGTCCCCATCGCGCACCCGAAGTTCTCCGGCTTCGTCTTCAAGATCCAGGCCAACATGGACCCGAAGCACCGCGACCGCATCGCCTTCATCCGCGTGTGCTCCGGCAAGTTCGAGCGCGACATGGTCGTCACCCACCAGCGCACCGGCAAACAGGTGCGCCTCTCCTCCGCCCACCGCCTCTTCGGCCAGGAACGCGAGACGGTGGACACCGCCTGGCCGGGCGACGTGATCGGCCTCGTCGGTCACGACGCCTTTGGCATCGGCGACACCCTCACCGAGGACCGCTCCATCGCCTACGACGAGATCCCGCGCTTCCCGAGCGAGGTCTTCGCCTATATTTTCAACCCCTCCAGCGCCGACGCCAAAAAATACCGAACCGGCCTCGAGCAGCTCCTCCAGGAAGGCGTCGTCCAGTCCTTCATGCCGCGCAACGCGCCCCCCGGCGCCACCCTGCTCGCCGCCGTCGGCCCGCTCCAGTTCGAGGTCGTCCAGTCCCGCCTCAAATCCGAATACAACGCCGAGTGCCGCCTCGAACCCACCCCGTGGACGCAGCTGCGCTGGCTCTCGCCCCACCCCGCCCTCGACAACCCCAACAGCATCGTGGTCGCGAGCGGCGTGGCCTTCGGCGTGGATAAATTCGGCCACCCCATCGTGCTCTTCCCCAACGACTGGACGCGCGAGTATTTCGTGGAGAAAAACCCCGAGCTCAAACTCCACGAAATGCCCATCGAGCAAAGCGAGGCGTAAGCCCGCG
>JALOTV010000327.1 GCA_025457685.1 Opitutaceae bacterium | reverse complement strand
ACCCCATGCTTCTCCTCCTGCTGATTGGCATCGCGGCCGGGTTTTTCGTCGTCGAGCGACTCTGGCCGGCCAATGAACTTCCGAAAGTTCGCGCCTGGTGGCCGCGCGTCGCTGTGGTGAACATTATCCAGATCGGCATCATCCTGCTCTCCGGGATCACGTGGGATGTCTGGCTTCGCGCCTGGTCTTTATTCGATCTCCGCGGAGCCTTCGGCGAATCCACGTGGGGGATATTAGCCCAAGGCTCTGTCGCGTATTTCGTCTCCACGTTCGTCTATTACTGGTGGCACCGCATCCGCCACGACTCGTCGTTCTTCTGGCGCGTTTGTCATCAACTTCATCACTCGCCCGCGCGCATCGAGCTGATCACGTCGTTCTACAAGCATCCCGTCGAGATCACCCTCAATTCGCTCATCAGCGCCGCCATCGTTTACGCGCTGCTCGGCTGTTCGCCCGCCGCGGGCGCCGTGTACACCTTTCTCACCGCCATCGCGGAATACTTCTACCACTGGAACGTGCGCACGCCGTACTGGCTCGGCTTTCTCGTGCAACGTCCCGAGTCGCATCGCGTCCATCACCAGCACAATCACCACACCAACAACTACGCCGACCTCCCGTTGTGGGACATGCTCTTCGGCACGTTTAAAAATCCCAACGCTCCCGTTCCGCGGTGCGGTTATGACGATTGGCGCGAAGACCGGTTCGACGACATGCTGGCCTTCCGCGACGTGCACGCGAAAGGCGCCGATCAGCTTTCGCCGCTTCATCTGCTGCCCACATGCATCGGCTGCTCGAAACGCTGGGCGTGCAGCGAGTCGCGCGAACGCGAACAAGCCGCAGCGGCGCGCGGCCCCTCTCCCGCGTCAGGCGCCGAGACTACTTGAAAAATCGCTCGGTCCACGACGGCTCAGGCAGCGGTGTGGGACGATAGTCTCCGAAGAGCCGGTAGCGCAAACGCGCCACCAGCTTGTACGCCGGATCGCGCCAGCGCTGTGGCAGCATGCGCAGCCACGACGCCACACGCCACAGCCCGCCCAGTTCATCCAGCACGCGCGCCACGCCATCCGTGCGCAGATAAAATTGATCGCCGCGTCTGTGATCGGGGATGAACACCAGGCTGTCGAAATCCTCCGTGCTCATGCCCTTCTCGCGAAGGAAACGCTGGCCGGTCTCGCTCTGCAGCGGCGCGAAACGCAGCACACCACGGGCGTCCTCCCGCAGCAGCAAACGCACGACAAAATTACAGAGCCCGCATTCCCCGTCGTAGAGCAGCACGGGCGTCCGCCCCGCCGCATCGCGCGCACGCAGCCACTCCGGCTCGAACGTGAACAAATGGATCATCACCATGCCGAGACTCAGGTCCGCGAAGTCCACCATGAGCATGATGCCCGCATGCATGACGAGCATGCCCGTCCACGCCGCGCAACGCCCCCAGCGATGCACGCTCATCGGCAAAAACAAAATCTCCGCCGCCAGCACACTCCACGTGAAGAGCGCATGCACCCACGCGGGAAACGCGAGAAACCAATCCCTCACCCAGCCCGGCCGCGCCAGGGGATTATCGATCAAGTGGTGAAACGCCGTCCCATCCACCCAGCTCGGACTCCACAGCTTCACCACGCCGCTAAAGGTATATCCGGCCGCCAGCAGAAACCACGCGCCCCAATAAACCGCCGCCGGCATGAACCACTCCGACGGCTTCACCGCTTTTCCCCGCCACCGCCACGGTTCGCCTTCCGGCACGATCGCCAGCATGAGCAGGATCAACCCCACGTAGGGAATTGATGGATTCGCGATGAGATTGTTGCGGTTAAACAATGCTGCCCAGCCGAACCACAGCGCCACCGCGACGATTCGACGGCGCCATCCCGCCGCCAGCAGCGCAGCCGCGACCGCGAGCACCGCGACGAAGCCCGTCGCAAACGCCGGCGTGCCCCACCACGCGAGCGGGTTCGGGAAGATGCCGTGCGTCGCGTTGAGCCGGGGATCGGCGAGCACACCGCGATCGCTGAACAACTCATCCGCGTACGGCACCAGGGCCACGAAGTGCCACGTCAGGTACGCGCCGAAGACGATGCGGAAAAGGGCGAACTGGACCGGGGAAAAAAACTTCACTGCGCGCATGCGGGAGAAAGCGTCCAGACGTCGTCACGATTCTTCGTTCGCGTGCGGATCACGACAGCAAGCTCCGTCGCGTCAACGGGCACGCCAAACTCGCGCCGCAGCAGCCCATCGGGCTTGAAGGCATAACAAAAGACCGCCGTCCACAGCGGCTCCGGCATCCGCGGCGCATACGAAAGCGCCGCGCCGTAAACATTGCGGCGGTTGTACGGCCCGCCGAGTTGCCCATAGAGCTCCGGCGTCAGCGGCAGCGACCGGCTTTGTCCATTCGCTTCCTTCCACGTCAGCTGAAACTCCGAGGCAAACGTCTCCAGCCCGTTCACGTCGGAAAACACTTTGGGCATGGGCGCCACACACGACGCCGCGCCGATGCCGCGGAGCGGTCGCGACTCGAGGACATATCCCACCATCTGCGTGCAGCCGACGGCCGTGACCAACAGCGCCAGCACATTGGCGCGGAGAGGTGAAGCAGGCATGGCCCCTACTTTTCCAAGCCCCGCCCGACCGCCAACCACAAAACCCGCCCTCCCAGCCTCCCAATACCCCCAGGCAAAGTGTCACGTAATACGTGACACTTTGCCCGCGCCGCTCCAACGTCGGCGCTGATGAATCTATCACACCCTCGGCTGGAGGCGGTGTTGATGGTTGCGGGAGCACTGGCGGAAGCGACGGCGTTTGCCGCGCGCTCTTCGCAACGTCAGCTCCTGCGCGCCATCAAACCGCATCGTGGAAAAACGCTTCGCCCCGGCGCAGACACGCCGCTCTGGAACGCGCTCGTCCAAGCGTTGCGCCAACGGCTCACCCGCTACGGCGACAAGGCGCGACTGGCCCGCTATCTTGGAGTGCCGAGGCAGCGGATCGACGACTTTCTCCGCGGCCGGCGCGCCCTCCCCGACGCCGAACGCACGCTTCTCCTGCTGCACTGGCTCGCGGCCAAGGAAAACGGCAAGGACCTGGCCTGAAAAAGTGTCACGTAATACGTGACACTTTTCCGGCGGCGGATTTCGGGGTGGTCAGGGCGGGAGCGGGGTTTGTACGGTGGGCGCGATTTTTCATGCGCATCGGTTCCATCGAGCTTTCTTCACCGCTTTTCCTGTCTCCACTTGCCGGGTACACCAATAGTGCGCGAACTGGGCGGTTTGGGCTGGGCCACCACCGATCTCGTCAACGCCCGCTCCCTCATCGAGCGCAATCGCACGGCGCTCAAACTCGTCGAGTCGTGCGCCGCCGACCGGCCGCTCGCAATCCAGCTTTTCGGCGCGGTGCCCGAGGAGATGCGCGACGCCGCAGTCATCTGCCAGGAGCTCGGCGCTTCCTCCGTCGATATCAACATGGGCTGTCCGGTGAAGAAGGTCGTCAAGATCGGCGGCGGCTCCGCCATGATGACCGAGCTCGATAAAACCGCCGCCCTCGTGCGCGGCATGATCGAGGCCGTGAAAATCCCCGTCACCGCCAAGATGCGGCTGGGCTGGGACAACGATAATCTCACCGCGCCCGATCTCGCCCGCGTGCTGGAAGGCGTGGGCGTGGCGGCGATTTTTGTGCACGGCCGCACGCGCGCGCAGGGCTTCAGCGGACGCGTGAATCTCGCCGGGATCCGCTCCGTGGTCGAGGCGGTGAAAACCATTCCCGTGATCGGCAATGGCGACGTGACCACGCCGGAGGCCGCGCAGACG
>JALOTV010000326.1 GCA_025457685.1 Opitutaceae bacterium | reverse complement strand
TCGCCGCTCTTCACGTGACCCTGGTCCACGAGCAGGCTGATGGCCTTTTCGATCGTGTTGTTGGGGTCGGAATCGAGCGCCATGTGCACAGGCTCGACTGCGCGCAGGATGCGCATCTGGCGCAGGGTCTCGACCGAGTTGGTGATGGCGAAGATGGGCGCGCAGACCGGGCGCATGGCGGCCAGGCCGGCGGCCATGAAGCTCGCCGTGGAGGTGGGCGGGGTCGGGGAGGGGAGTGAGGTCCTCCGATTCCACGCGGCGGGCGACCTTTTCCAAGATCTGCACGCACTCGATGGGGTAGCGGCCCACGGTGGTCTCGCCGGAGAGCATGACGCAGTCGGCGCGCTCGTGCACGGCGTTGGCCACGTCGGAGATCTCGGCGCGGGTGGGCATGGGCTGGGTGATCATCGATTCCAGCATGTGGGTGGCGATGATGACTGACTTGCCGTAGTCGAGGCAGACCTGGACGGCGCGGCGTTGGATGGACGGCAGCTCCTCAAAGGGGCACTCGATGCCGAGGTCGCCGCGCGCGACCATCAGCGAATCGGTGGCGCGCACGATCTCGTCGAGGTTGGCGATGGCGGACTGGTCCTCGATCTTGGCGATGATGCGGGCGTGGGATTTGTGTTCGCGGAGGAATTCGCGCAGCTGCTCGATGTCGGCGGCCTCGCGCACAAAAGAGAGCGCGATGAAGTCCACGCCCTCCTCGGCGGCGACCTTGGTGTCGGCGCGGTCCTTTTCGGTGAAGGCGGGCAGATTCACTTTCACGCCGGGGAGGTTGATGTGGCGGCGGGACTTGAGTTCTCCGGGCGTCAACACGCGGCAGCGGATGTGGACGTTGTTCTTTTCCAGAACCTCCAGGCGGATGAGGCCGTTGTCCACCAGCACGGTGTCGCCAACCTTGATGTCGTTGACCAGATCGCGGTAGTTGACGTCCACGCTGCGCACCTCCTCTGCGTCGTCGCGGGTGGCGCCTGGTTTTACGGTGAAGTCGAAAGTCTGGCCGGCGACGAGCTCGATGGGTTTGTCCACGTGTCGCCGGTGCGAATCTCGGGACCTTTGATGTCCATCATGATGGCGATCTCGCGGCCGACCTTGGCCGAGACCGCGCGGATGCGGCGGATGACGGCGCGACACCAGGCGTGGTTGGCGTGGGCCATGTTGAGGCGGGCGACGTCGGCGCCGGCGCGGATGATTTTTTCCAACATCTCTTCGGACTCGGTGGCAGGCCCGAGGGTGAAGATGATTTTGGTGCGACGGAATGTGGTGAAGGACGAATGTGTGGTGGACATAGTCGCCCGCCATAAAAGCCGCCAAGATGGCGGGGGCGAGCACCGAGTCCGGACGCGCCCCGTCTACCACTCCCACGCGGCGGTGCCGCCGCCGGGGGCGACAATCTCCCAGCCGCAGGTCGCGCCGAGCCGCTCGCGCAGACCAGCGAAGGTGTGCTCGACCGCCGCCAGGCTGTTGCAGTCGCGGCTGAGGTGCGTGAGGAAGACACGTCGCCAGCCGGCATGGGCGGTGGCCTCGAGCAGCTCGCGCGCGGCTTGGTTGGAAAGGTGGCCGTGGCGGCCGGAGATGCGCTGCTTCGTGCTCCACGGGCGGCGGTGATCGGCCTCGAGCAGGACCGGGCAGTGGTTGCTCTCCACCACCACGACCTCGCAGGCGCGCAGATGGGGGTAAACATGGGCCGGCACGTGGCCGAGATCGGTCAGCCACGCCAAAGAGCGGCGCGGGGTGAAAAGGTCGCCGTCCTCGCCGTGCGCGAAGGTAAACCCCACCGGCTCCTGGGCGTCGTGGGGAACGGAGAAACTCGTGATCTCCAGGTCGCGGAAACGGAAGGTCGCGCCGGTCTCGAAAAGTTTCCAGGTGGCCTCGCGCCCGGCCTTTTGCTGCACGGCGCGGGCGGTGGCGGCGTTGGCGTAGATCTCGGTGCGCGGGTGGCGGCGGAAGCCATCGATGCCGGCGGCGTGGTCGCCGTGCTCGTGGGTGAGAAACACCGCGTCGATGTCGTCGAGGCGCGTGCCGGCGGCGCGCAGCAGCTCGTTGAGCCGGCGGCAGGAAAAACCCGCGTCGATGAGCACGCGCGTCCGCTCGGTCTGCAAGAGTGCGGCGTTGCCCGAGCTGCCGCTGCCGAGGATCTGAAGACGCATGCCCATGTCGGCGCCCTGCGTAGTTCCGCGCCCCGGAGGCGCGAGCCCAAAAACGCGGGGTCCGTTGACCCCACCGCGCTTTGCTGCTGTGTTGACTGGTTCCACCATGGCCAAGTCCGCTTCCAAGTCTCGCGCCACCTCCGCCCGCGCACCCAAGGTCCGAGCCCTCGCGGGCACGGTATTCATCACGCGGCAGGTGCATTTCAATGCCGCCCATCGCCTCCACAATCCGACCAAGAGCAAGGCGTGGAACGAGGAGACCTACGGCATGTGCAACAACCCTCGCTGGCACGGCCACAACTACGTGCTCGAGGTGACGGTGGCCGGCGAACCCAACCCCGAAACCGGCTACGTGATGGACCTCAGCACGCTAAAGCGCCTGCTCGATGACCACATCCTGCACCTCTGCGACCACCGCAATCTGAACGAAGAGGTGCCCTTCCTGCGCGGCGTCATCCCGACCACGGAGAACCTCGTGATCGCCTTCTGGCAGGAGATCGAGCCGCGTCTGCCGGCCGGCCGCCTGCACTCGATCAAACTTTTCGAGACTCCGCGCAACTTTGTCGAATACCGCGGGCCGAACCCCACTTTTTAAACCTCCACGCCAACGCCAGCTAACCCCGCCGCTCGCGCAACCGGGGCTACGGTTATCGTCCCAACCGCCTGGCAGCCCAAACCTGAAAAACGACATGCCTGCTAAAAAGAAATCCGCCGTCTCCGCCCGCTCCGTCGCCGCCAAGAAGTCCGCTTCGAAGCCCGCGTCCGCCTCGGCCGCGCCCAAGACCATGTATCTGCACCGCGTGGCCGGCGGCCCGGCCCCGCGCATCCAGCGCAAATACGACGCGAAGTTTACCCTCACGCCCGCCTACAAGGCCTCGCTGCCCGACATGATGGAGGCGGTCGACGCCATCCCCGGCGCGCCGGTGGCGATCCAGCAGGTCGGTGTATCCGGGTTTAAACTACCGCTCAAATACCGAGCTCGCGACGGTCGCACGGTGCACACCCTGGAGACCACGGTGACCGGCACGGTCTCGCTCGAGGCCAACCTGAAGGGCATCAACATGAGCCGCATCGTGCGCTCGTTCTACGACCACGCGGCGCGCGAGGTGACGCCCGATTTCGTCGCGTTTATCCTCGGGGTCTATCGCCGCGAGGTCGGGGCGCTGGCCGCGCGCATCCGCCTGGATTTCTCCTACCCGATGAAGCAGCGCGCCCTGCGTAGCGGGCTGGAAGGCTGGCAGTTTTACCGCGCCGCCTACCTCGGGCGCATCGCGGCCGACGGGGCGGTGCGCCGCTTCATCGAGCTGGATTTTGTGTATTCCTCCGCCTGCCCGTGCAGCGCAGAGCTGACCGAGCACGCCCGCGATGTGCGCGGCGTCTATGGCATTCCGCACAACCAGCGTTCCAAGGCCCGCGTGCTGGTCGAGCTCGCGCCCGGCGCGAAGCTCTCGCTCGAGGAACTCCAGGCCCACGTGCTGCGTGGCCTCGTTACCGAGACGCAGGTGATGGTGAAACGCGAGGACGAGCAGGCCTTCGCCGAGCTCAACGGCGCGCACATCAAGTTCGTCGAGGATGCGGCGCGTCTCGTTTATGCCGAGTTGGCGGGCGACAAACGCATCGCCGACTTCCAGGTGGCCTGCTCGCACCTCGAATCGCTGCACTCGCACGACGCGGTGAGCGTGATCTGCAAGGGCGTGCCAGGCGGACTCGGCGCGGATTTCGACGCGTTTCATACCCTCGTTTGCTGAGGCGTCTAGTCATGGCTAAAAAGACATCCGCTCGCGGCGCGCTAAAGCCGCGCCTCGTGTTGATCACCGGCGCCAGCCAGGGTCTCGGAACCGCTTTGGCCGAGGCCTACGCAAGCGCCCTCCCCGGCGTGCGCCTTGCGCTGGTGGCGCGCAACGCGGGCAACCTCGCGAAGGTGGAGCGCCGCTGCGCGAAGCTCGGCGCGGACGCGCATGCGTTTGTATGCGACGTGAGCGAGGACGCGGCGGTGTCGCGCTTGCCGGCGGCGGTGACGGCCGAGTTTGGCGGCGCGCCGGACATCGTGGTGAACAACGCCGGGAGTTTTAAACCCGCTCCGCTGGCCGATACCGATGCCGCGCTCTTCGACGCCATGATCGCGGCGAACCTGCGCTCGGCCTACCTCGTCACGCGGGCGTTTTTGCCTGCGCTGCGGAAGCGCGGCTCCGGCGACCTCGTGTTTCACTATCGCCAAGCACGGCCTCACGGGCCTGACCGCCGCGCTGCGCGCGGAGACCAAAGGCAGCGGGCTGCGCGTGCTCTCGATTCACCCCGGCGCGACCGAGACTCCGGTCTGGGACGGCAGCGGTGTGCCGTCCGAGCGCCTGATGCGCGCCGACAGCGTGGCGCGCGCGGTGGTGGGGCTGACCCTACTCGACGCCAACACCGTGGCCGAGACGATCACGTTGCGGCCTGGGCCGGGGGATCTCTGAGGCTCGGCGCAAACGCCGACTCGGCGGCGCTCAGCGTTTTTTGAAGATGATCTGCGGCGCGGCCTCCAACTGACCGCGGGTGACGCCCATCTGGTTGAGGAGCTTGAGTTCGCGCCAGAGGGCGGCGCCGCCCGAGCGGCCGGCGAAGAGGGCATCGTAGGCGCGCAGGGTGCGCGTGACCTCGTCGGCTGACTCATCCACGAACTCCACCCGGAAGTGGCGCGCGCCGAGGCCGACGAAACGGTCGAAAAATTCGGCCCCGGTTTGGGCGCGGGGGTTGAAGACGGTGTTGCGGCAGCCGGCGTCGGCCTTGAGCGGGAGCAGGGCGCCGACGCGGTCGCGCAGGGCAACCTTGTGCTTTTCGCAGGGGCGACCGCAGTCGTGGTAGTCTTTGCCCTTCGAGAGGAAGGCGCAGAACACGCAGTGCTCCATGTGAAACATGGGCATGTGTTGGTGCAGGGTGAGGTCGAAGCGCGAGGCTGGCGCGCCGCGCAGCAGGCCCTCGAGCTGGGCGACGTTGAGATCGTAGCTGGCGGTGACGCGCTCGAGTTTGTAGTGGGAAAGGAAATACTCGGCGGTGAGCGGATTGGCGACGTTGAGCGAGAAATCGCCACGCAGGCGCAGCGAAGGCGCGGCGGCGGGGAAGAAGCGCAGGTGCTCGTGGTTGCGCACCAGGATGCCGTCGGCCTCGGCGGAGAGGACCTGTTTGAGAATCCAGTCCTCGGAGGGTTTGAAGACGCGCGGAGGGAGGAGCCAG
>JALOTV010000325.1 GCA_025457685.1 Opitutaceae bacterium | reverse complement strand
CCGGTGACCACGCCATCCTCCAGAGTAACGATGAGGCGGGCGCCGGCGGCCTGGGCGAGGAGGAGCTCGCGGTCGAGGGGCTTGGCGAAGCGGGCGTCGACCACGCCGACGGAGAGGCCGTCCCGAGTGGCCAGCTCGGAGGCGAGGGCGAGGGCGTCGGCGCAGAGCACGCCGAGGGCCCAGAGCACCACCTCGCCGCCCTCGCGCAGCACCTCGGCCTTGCCGAGGGGCAGGGTGGGGAGGGCGGGCTGGGGGGCGGGCGTGCCGGTGGCCGCGCCGCGCGGGTAGCGGATGAAGGCGGGGCCGGCGTGGGCAAGGGCGGTGCGGAGCATGGCGGCGAGCTGGTGCTCGTCGCGCGGGGCCATGATGACGGCGCGGGGCACGCAGCGCAGGTAGGCGACGTCGAAGAGGCCGTGGTGGGTGGGACCGTCGTTGGGCGAGAGGCCGGCGCGGTCCATGCAGAAGGTCACGGGCAGGTTCTGCAGCGCGACATCGTGGATGATGTTATCGTAGGCGCGCTGGAGGAAGGTGGAGTAGATGGCGCAGACGGGGCGGAGGCCGCGGGTGGCGAGGCCGGCGGCGAAGAGCACGGCGTGCTCCTCGGCGATGCCGACGTCGAAGAACTGGCGGGGCAGGGCGGCGGAGAGGTGGTTTAGGCCGGTGCCGGAGGGCATGGCGCCGGTGATGCCGACGATGCGCGAATCGGCGGTGGCGAGGCGCACGAGCTCGCGGCCGAAGACATCCTGGTAGGCGGGGGGCGTGCCGGGGGCGCCGCCCTTGGCCTCGCCGGTGGTGGGATCGAAGGCGCCGAGGCCGTGGAACTTCTCGGGGTGGGCGCGGGCGGCGTCGAGTCCGCGGCCTTTCTCGGTGATGACGTGGAGGAGGACGGGGGTGTCGGTGTCGCGCGCGAACTCGAGGTTTTTGATCAACTCGTCGAGGTTGTGGCCGTCGATGGGGCCGATGTAGCGCAGGCCGAATTTCTCAAAGAGGGAGGATTCGACAAAGAAGTCCTTGGTCTCGCGTTTCCACTTGTGCCAGAGGCGGTTCATGTCGGAGCCGCCGGGCAGGCCGAGGAAGAACTTCTCCACGTCGTGGTGCACCTTGTTGTAGGTGCGGTTGGTGGAGAGCTTGGTGAGGTATTTGGCGATGGCGCCGACGTTGCGGGCGATGGACCACTCGTTGTCGTTGAGGATGACGACGAGGCGCTTGGTGGAGCTGACGACGTTGTTGAGCGCCTCGAGGGTGATGCCGCAGGTGAAGGCGGCGTCGCCGCAGAGGGCGACGACGTGCTCGTCGGTGCCGAGGAGATCGCGGGCGGTGGCCATGCCGAGGGCGGCGGAGAGGGCGGTGCCGGCGTGGCCTGCGCCAAAGGCATCGTGCGGGCTCTCCTCGCGGTTGAGGAAACCGGAGGCGCCGCCGGACTGGCGGACTTTTTGGAAGGACTCGAGGCGGCCGGTGAGGAGCTTGTGGACGTAGCCCTGGTGGGCGACGTCGAAGACGAACTGGTCGCGCGGGGTGGAGAAGACGCGGTGGAGGGCGATGGTGAGCTCGACGACGCCGAGGTTGGGGCCGATGTGGCCGCCGTTGCGCGCGGTGACGCGGATGAGCTCGTCGCGGATCTCGGCCGCGAGCTGGGGGAGTTGCGTGGCGGAGAGTCCCTTCACGTCGTCCGGGGTGCGGATGGCGTCGAGCAGGCGCGAGCCGACGGGCGGCAGATCTGGGAGCGAGGGAGTGGAGGCGGTGTCGGGCACGGAAGTGGAAGCTAGTGGCTGGATGCTGGAGACTAGTGGCTGGGAGCTGGAGGCTAGCGACTAGGCGAGGCCGAGCTCGGAGCGGTCGGCGGCGGGGAAGGGGGCGGGAGCGAGGGCGCCATCTTTTTGGCGTTTGAGTTGTTCGATTTTGAGTTCGGCGGCCTTGAGGCGTTCCTCGCACTGGGCGAGCAGCTTGGTGCCCTCCTCGTATTTCGCGAGCAGGTCGGCGAGAGGGATGTCGCCCGCCTCCATGGCGTCGACGATGGCTTCGAGCCGCTGCATGGCGTCTTCGAAGGCGGGGGCGACGGCGGAGGATTTGGCGGAGGATGGGTTGGCCACGGTAAACGGAGAGAAGTTGGGCGCGAAGCCCAGCTTTTCAACCCTCCGTTTGGAAGAGGGGCCGCGCCTGCCGCACGTGTTTGCCATCGTGCTCGAGGGCGTAGAGGGGCAGGGGGGGATCCTTGGCGAGGCGTTTCACGAGGGCGGGATCGGTGCGCTTGGAGAGCTCGAGGAAGTGGAGGCCGCCGGCATCGCAGGCGAGGAGGCGGGCGTAGGGCTTGAAGACCTCCGGCCGGCCGAGCACGCGGGCGGAGCCGGGTGGGAAGGGCGGGGTGGAGAGGGCGGGGGCGGAGGCCTGTTCGAGGACGAGGGGGCTGTAGGCCTGGCTGCGCAGATCGACGCCGGCGCGCTGGGCGAAGCGCACCCAGTCGGGGGAGTTTTGCACGCCGGGCGGGGGCTCGGCGAAGAAGTGGCACCAATCGCGGGCGTTTTTCTCCGCAAAGAGCGGGCAGGTTTCGCGGTGGGTGCAGGGGGCGATGATACGGTGCCGCTCGCGCAGGCGGTCGCGCACGGAGGCGAGGTCGCGGCTGTCGGCGTGGGTGCCGGGCTCGATCCAAAGCACGGCGGCAGCGTGGCGGGCAAGGGCGAGCAACTCCTCGCGGGCGGCGGGGGCGAGTTCGTTGAGGACGTGGCTGACCACGAGGGTGAAAGGCGGGGCGAGGCCGGCGGAGTCGGGGGCGGCGCACCAGGTGGCGGCGTCGAGCTGGCGCAGGTCGGGAAAGTGGCGCGAGGCGCTGGCGCCGGCAAAGGCGACCGCCTCGGGGCTGTGGTCGGCGAGGGCGAGGCCGGCGAAGCGGGAGGCGCCGAAGGCGGAGAGCACGCGCCGGCCGGCCACGCCGCTGCCGCAGCCGAAGTCGAGGAGCACGGTGCCGGCGGGGGGCGCCCAGGAGCGAAGGCGGAGTTCGTGGAGGAGGGCATCCCACTTCCAGCCGATGCGTTCCGCGTAGGTGGCGTCGTAGGCGGCGAGGGCGGAGGCGTTTTGCCAGTAGGGCGCCGCGCCGGCGGCCGCGCGGGCGAGGAAGGTGGCGCGCAGCCGCTCAAGCGCGGACCAGTCGAGCGAAGTGAGATCGGGCATGGGACAGAGGGAAGGCGGAAAGAGAACTAGAGGCTAGCGGCTAGGAGCTAGAAACTAGAAGATAGGAGCTAGAGGCTAGGCGGAGGCCGGCAGGCCTCAGATGGTGAGTGGCGAAGCTAATCGCCCCGAATGGAGCAGCGTGAATGGAGCGGGTGACGAAGGCGGGTGCCCTTTGGGCGCATGAGGAACAAACCAGGGTCTGGGCGCTAGTGAACCAGCTCGATGCCGAGGTGGCGGGCGAGGCGGTGGTGGCGGATGCCGTAGAAGGTCGCGAAAGCGCGGGCGCGGGCGAGCGGGGCTTCCAGCAGGGGCC
>JALOTV010000324.1 GCA_025457685.1 Opitutaceae bacterium | reverse complement strand
TCGATACGGAAGGAGAAGCGGATGGTGGCGGGTTTGGTAGCGTCGAGGCCGGTGCCGGCGGTGGTGAGGTCGAAGGCGCGGCCGAGGCCGGAGTCGGCGTTTACGCCGGTGATGACGGCGCGGAGGTGGCCGCCGGAGCCGGTGCGCAGGGGAGGGGTGGTGGCGGCGTCGAAGCTGAGGTTGGACGCGGAGAGGTTGCCCGCCGACCAAGGGCCGGTCCACCCGCCGCCGGCGAGGCCGGGAATCTGGTCTACCGAGGAGGTGCCGTTGCCGTCCTCGAAGTTGGCGGAGACGATGGCGGCGGTGAGCACGGCGGGGTGGATGCCCAGCGCGAGTAAGACCAAACGGAGGGCGTGACCGAAGATGGACATGGGGAGCTGGGGCCGGAGTTCAGGGCGCCGGCGCGGATGCGAGGCGATGCTCGGCGAGCAGCGCGACTGCGGGGACGTCGAGGGCTGACCTTAGGCGACGGAGGTCGGGAAGCCTGTCCTCGGGCCAGCCCGCGACCACGGCGAGCAAGGCGGACTCGCGCTCGGCGGGTTCGTCTTTATCCAGCGCATACCGCAAGGCGTGCTCGGGGCGGTGGCGCGAGTAGTGTTCGAGGGCGGTTTGGAGAAGGATGGCGCGATGTTCGGGCGGCAAGGATTCGGCGAAGGCGAGGTTGGCCTCGTGACGGCCGAGTTCGCGCCAAAGCCGGCTGAGATAGTCGACGCGGTAGAGATCGTCGGCGGGGGAGGCGGCGACCCACTTGGTGGCGAGCAAGGCGGCGGCGATCTGATCGGAGGCCGAGCTGAGCACGGCCAGGCCGGCGAGCATGTCTTTCTGCGTGCCCGCCCAGATCCATGCGGCGGAAAAATCGTGGCGAGCCCAGGCGAAGAGGAGGGCGGTGAGGCGCAGATCACGGTCCTCGCCGGAGCTGGCGCGGGAGGTCCACTCAAGCGCCAAGGCGGGCGAGACGCCGAGCAGGCGTTCGAGTTCACTTTGCTCCGCAGGCGGGAGAAGAGGGCCGTCAGCGAGCAGGAGCAGACGGCCGCAGAGCGCGGCCACGCGGGGTTCGAGTTCCAGATCAGGAGGAGCGAGACCGGGCAGGGGCGCCGGCGAAGCTGGAGGGGCGGCGCCGGTAGCGGCCGATGGGAGAAGCGGCCGGGAGCCGAGGGAGGAAACGAGAGGAGAGGCGTCGCGGGGACGCTTGGACGTTGGCGAAGCGGGGGCGGGTTCCGAGTCGGGAGGGCGGGAGAAAAAAATAACGAGCCCCGTGACCGCCAGGGTAGTCGCTAAAAGGAGTTTTTTAGCGGCGGTCATGGCGGCGAGGGGCTCGGGAAACGAAAAAGTGCAGGGCGGTTTGCGGCGTCGCGAGCGCGGATCAGCGGTTCCAGGCGCTGGCCCAGTAGCGGCCGGTCCAGACCTTGGAATTGGTGCCGAGGCAGACCTCGACGCCGGCGTTGATGACATCGACCTTGGCGTTCCAGCTGGCGCGCGGGAAGTCGGCGGGGCGGTTGGCGGTGTATTGGAGGAAGGGGAAGATATCCAAGGCGACCGTCCGCGAGGTGTTCTGGGTAACGCCCGCGCCGGAGAGAATAAATTTATGCACGGGCACCTGGCCGAAGGTGTAGAAGAGGCCCGGAGTCCAGTTGTAGCCGGAAAGGGATACGCTGGCGGGAGCTGGGGTGCCGTAGCGGGCCTGCATGACCTCGATCTGGATGATGTAATCGGTGCCGGGTATGGCGGCGCCGGCGGCGTCGCGCTGCGCGAGACGGATCTCCCAGATGGCGTTGAAGCGGTTGTTGGCCCAGTCGGTGGATTCGGCGCCGAGATACCATTCGCTGCGAAAGGCCTTGGTGCCGCCTTGCCAGACGTAGAGATCGGCCGGGGCGTATTGGATATGCGGATACGCCTTTACCCAGCTGTAGTTGGCGGTGGGGTGGCGGTAAGGGCTGGTGGAGCCGAGTTCGCCGATGACGTCATACTCGACGTGCCAGTGGCGCTTGGTGGTGTCGAAGATGCGGGTCCACATGCGCATGGGCATGTGCCAGCCTGCGGAGTCGGTGCGCGCGCCGGCGGCGTTCCACGGGGCCCAGATGTTGACCCAGAGTTTGGTGCTGTTGGGCAGGGTATAGCCGCCCCAGCGGTTGTTACCCATTTCCGCCAGGGTATTCGGGGTGTAGACGCCGGCGGGCCAGCTGATCTGGGCGCGGGCTAGGTTTGCGGCCAAGAGCGCGCATAGAGCGGTGCAAACGGTCAGGAGGGTTCGGAGCGATGACATGGGTTTTCGGGGGGGGGCCGAAGACCGGGATGGCCTTCGGAAGGGGTTGGCACGGGCGGGAGGTGAGGCCTCGAATGGCGGAAAACTGGAACGAGAAAGCGGATGGAGACCTAACGATAAATCAAAATTCACTTCAAGGCCCGACTGCGCGGAAGAATGACATGAGAATGTAAAAGCCAGTCCGCGAGGCCGGAGCAGGCGGGCACGGTGTAGCCGTCCTCGACGCGGATCATGCCGGGGAGGCGGGAGACGGAGCGGGCGCGCGCCAGATGTTGTTGGCGCGGTCGTGGAGAGACCAGCCAGTGAGACGGACGCCTGCGTCGAGGATAGTTCCCTCTGCGTGGGCGGGATCGCCGGTGATGCGCAGGTGGAAGTCGTCGCGGTCCGAGTTGGCGGGGCCGAAGTTGAGGGGGCTTTGGAGCAGGAGTGGGTGACCGTGGAGGACGAGTTCGACGTCGCCGGTCCATGGAGCGGGAATGGATCGGATTGCGGCCCGAGAGCGTTCGATAGTGCGGAACGCGCGGGTGGGGGAATTGACGGACGCGAGGTCGTCGCCTTGGGCGGTGTCTAGATGGAGGCGAGCGTGGAGCGAAGGCGCGGGGGCGGCGCGGAGTGGGGTGAAGAGGGCGAGGGCGCCGAAGAGCAAGGAGACAAAGAGGATCGGGCGTGAGGAGACATGGAGCATGGGGAAGAGCGGAATCAAAGAGGCGGGTGGTGGGGAGGTAGGACGAGGTCGGCGCGGCGGGAGGCGGGGGTGACCTTGAGGCGCTGGATTTTGCCGTCGCGGTAGGTGAGCTCGACGGTGGTGCGGCGGGGGGCGTGGAGTTTGAAGTCGACGTCCCAGTGGCGGGGCCAGGCGGGGAGGAGGAAGATCTTTTCGCCCTCCGATTGGAGAAGCATCGCCTGGGTGGCGGCGGTGATCATGCCTCCGTGGCATTGGTCTGGCAGCCAGTCGTAGCCTGGGCCCCAGAAGCCGGGGAAACGCATCTCGTGGCGTTCGTCGCCGATGAGGTTTTCGCCGCGGTTGCGGACGCGTTGCACAAGGTAGTCGGCGGCTTCGTCGGCGCGGCCGAGATGGGCCATGAACAACTCGTCCTGACGCCAGGATATCGGACCGCGGTAGTCGCGGCGGTCGAGGGCGGCGAGGCCGAGGTGGGCGTTGGGTTTTTCGAAGGAGACGAGGCGGAAGGGATAAACGGCGTAGAGTTCGGGCACCTCGG
>JALOTV010000058.1 GCA_025457685.1 Opitutaceae bacterium | reverse complement strand
CGTCAACTACATGAAGCGCGCCTACAACCTCCTCATCGGCGAGCGCACCGCCGAGGAGATCAAGGTCCGCGTCGGCTCCGCCTACCCGCTGGACGAGGAACTCGCGATGGAGGTCAAGGGCCGCGACTCCGTGGCCGGCCTGCCCAAGACCATCCACATCACCTCGCAGGAGATACGCGAGGCGCTCAGCGATCCCATCTCTTCCATCGTTGACGCGGTGCGCAGCACGCTCGAGCGCTGCCCCCCGGAGCTCTCCGCCGACCTCGTGGACCGCGGTTTCGTCATGGCCGGCGGCGGTGCCCTTATACGTGGCATCGACCGTCTCCTTTCCGAAAAAACCGGCCTGCCCGTGGTGGTCGCCGACGATCCGCTGTCCGCCGTCGCCAACGGCACCGGCGCGGTGCTCGACGACCTCAACTGGGTCTTGCAAAACGTCTGAGCCGGCCCGCGCGCCTCCCATGCCACGGCGACATGACCGCGCGGACACCCCGCCGGCAGACCGTGGCCGGCTGGCGGCGCCAGCCCGGCTTTCCGCCTAAGTTTGTCCCAAAGTGATGCGTTTCGCCCAGGCCCGCCCCTTCGTCACGCTCGGCGTGGTGCTACTCGCCTGGGCGTTGCTCCCGACTGTGTTCAAGCGCTTCGCGCGCCTGAGTTTTTATGAGCTGCAGGCGCCGGTGGAGGTGGCTGCCTCCTACGTGCGCGACCTCCAGGACTACTGGTCGCAGCGCACGCGCTCCAAGACCGAGCTGATCGAGGCCTCGCGCGAGCTCGCCCGTCTAAACGCCTCCTACGAGTTGCGTCTGGGCGAGGACGCCCGCCTGCGCGCCGAGATCACGCGCCTAGAGGCGCTGTTGCGCCTGCCCTCCTACGGTGAATATCGCGCCGAGCCGGCCCGCGTCACACGGCGGGATTTCACCGTGTGGTGGCAGCGCATGGTCATTCGCAAAGGCGAGAACCACGGCATCAAAATCGGGTCGCCCGTGATCTACACCGGCGGACTGGTCGGCCGGGTGGTGGAGGTCCACTCCACCACGTCCGTGGTCGAGTTGCTCGGCAGCCCCGGCCTGCGCCTCGCGGCCGTGTTCGAGGGCGACGATCGGCCGGTGAGTTTCCAAGGCGGGGCCAACCCGCCGCTGCGCCCCGCCGAGGGCCTGCTGGAGTTTGTGCCGCTGGATCTCTTCGCCACGCCCTCCGCGCCGCGTCGGCTCGTCACCTCGGGGCTCGGCGGCGTGTATCCGCCCGGCCTCTACATCGGTGAGGTCTGGCAACTGGAGCCGAGCACCGACGGTCTTTTCAAAACCGGCCGCGCCCGCCTTGATCCGCGACTTGGACGCATCACGGAAGTCACGGTCCTCGTGCCGCTCGATCCCCACTTCAAGGTCGCCCCCTGATGCCACACGCCTGGAAACAACTTCTGGTGCTGACGCTTTGCGCCGCGGTGCTCGTCGCCCTGCTCGGCCAGGGCAATCACGCGCTCGCGCCACTGGGGCTCACCCTGACCATGCCGGGCCTGCTCATCAGCTACGCCGCGCTGCGCCTGCCCCTGGGCACGGGGCTGGCCGCCGCGCTGCTCGCTGGCCTGCTGATCGACAGCCAGACACCGGTGGAATTTGGCCGCCATGCCGCCATCCTCGGACTGGCATTTTGCCTCGTGCATCGAGTGCGCGGACGCCTGCCGCGCGAGGAGACCGTGGTCGCCGTGGTCGCGGCGCTTTTTGTCAATCTGGGCATTTTCGTGCTGCTAGCGTTTCTCGATCTGGGCGGCCTGCCCGACCCCGCCGCCGGCGCGCTGCGCCTGCTCGCCGATCTGCTGGTTTCCCAACTCGCCACCGCGCTGGTCGGCCCGTGGTTCGTCGCCCTGCAGCGGCACTCCCTGCAACTCGCCGGCGCGGCTCCGCAGCACGCCACCAGCCGCTTCGCTTGACGAGGCCGGAGTAACGGATCGCCGGGGCCGAACCATCCGCGCCAAAAACCGCCGTTGCCATCCTCGCAAAGCCTGTTCAATTGAACAGGCATGCTTACCGCCCGCCAAGAAGAGATCCTCGACTTCATCCGCAGCCACCAGCTTGCGCAGGGCATACCGCCCTCCACGCGCGTGATCCAGAAGCGCTTCGGGTTTGCGTCGCAAAATTCCGTCATGACCCACCTCCGCGCCCTCGCCGCCAAGGGCGCGGTCGATCAGTTCGGCGACGGCTCCTGGGGCGTGCGCGCCGCCGAACTCCAAGGCATGCTCGACCTGCCCATTTACGGCGCCATCCCGGCCGGCCTGCCCGACCAACGGGAGCAGCAACCGATCGAGACCCTCGCCCTGCCGCCCGCCACCTTCGGCCTGCGCACGCCACGCCCGGGCGCCTCGCCGGCCTCCACGCTCTGGGGCCTGCGCATCAGCGGCGACTCCATGATCGGCGCCCAGATCCAGGACGGCGACATCGGCATCTTCGAGCGCCGCGAACCCCGACCCGGCGAGATCATCGCCGCCCTCGTGGACGGCGTGTCCACCACCCTCAAACGTCTGGTGAAAACCAAAGACGGCCTCGCCCTGCGCGCGGAAAACCCACGCTACCCCGACATCCATCCGCAAGAGCGCTTGGAGTGTCAGGGCGTGCTCGTCGGCCTGATCCGGCAGCACATCGCGTGACACGCAGGCGGAGTCAGCGACATGCCGGCGAGGCTGCGCGCGACTTCATGACGCCGCGAGCGCCTTAAACTCGGCCACCACGGATTGCAGCGTGCCCTTGGCGTCGCCGTAGAGCATGCGGGTGTTGGGCAGCAGAAAGAGCTGGTTTTCGAGTCCGGAGAAACCCGCGCCCTTACCGCGCTTCAGACAGATGACGGTGCGTGCCTCGTGCGCGTTGATGATGGGCATGCCGTAGATCGGCGAAGCCCGGTCGCGGGCGGCGGCGGGATTGACCACGTCGTTCGCGCCGATGACCACCGCCACGTCCATCGAGGCCATGAGAGGATTGATCGCGTCCATCTCGACGAGTTGCTCGTAGGGCACGTTGGCCTCGGCCAGCAGCACGTTCATGTGGCCGGGCATGCGACCCGCCACCGGATGGATGGCGAAACGCACCTCCGCGCCGTTGGACTCCAGCATCTCGGCCAGCTCGCGCACCACGTGCTGGGCCTGCGCGACCGCCATGCCGTAGCCGGGGATAAACACGACCTGACGCGCGGCCTCGAGCACGGAGAACGTGTCCTCCGCCGAGATCGGCTTCAGCTCGCCCTGCATCTCTCCCTCGCCGGCGGCGGATGCGGTCGCAGCTCCGGGCGCGGCGGCGCCAAAACCGGAAAAGAGCACGCCGGCGAGCGACCGGTTCATGGCTTTGCACATGATGGCGGTGAGGATCACGCCGCTCGTGCCGACCAGACACCCGGCCACGATGAGCACGTTGTTGGCGATGACGAAGCCGGCCGCGCAGGCGGCGAGACCCGAGAGGCTGTTCAGCAGCGAGATCACCACCGGCATGTCCCCGCCGCCGATGGGCATGACGAAGGTCCAGCCCAGCACCAGCGAGGCAAGCAACACCACCCAGAAGGCCAGGCCGCCGAGCGGGGCGAGCGCATCGAAGGAGAAGCCCACGCCGGCGACCAGCACCAGGATCACCAGCGCGCCGTTTGCGAGGTGTTGTCCGCGAAAAACCGAGGGCCGGCCTGGCAGCCACTCCGCCAGTTTGGCAAACGCGTAGATCGAGCCGGTGAACGTGATGCCGCCGATGAGGACGGTGAGAAAAATCACCGAGGCGGTGAAGACCGGCGTGCCGGCAAATTCGCCGAGATAACGCTCCCAGCCAAAGGCCCGGATCTTGCCGTATTCGGCCCAGCCCACGAGCAGCGAGGCGAGGCCGCCGAAGCCGTTGAGCAGGGCGACCATCTCGGGCATCGACGTCATCTTCACGATCCGGGCGCAGACCACGCCGATCACCGTGCCGACCACCAGACCCACGATGATCCACGTGTATGATACGACGTTGTGGTCGAAAAGCGTGGCCACGGTGGCCAGCAACATGGCGACCGCCGAGAGCGCGTTGCCCCGCCGCGCCGTGGCCTGACGCCCAAGCATCTTGAGTCCGAGGATGAAGAGGACCGAGGCGACGATGTAGACCAGGTTGATGAGGATCTCGGGTTTCATACGCGGTCCTCCTTTTTCCCGGCGGACGCCTCTTTTTTCTTAAACATGCCCAGCATGCGATCGGTCACCAGATAGCCGCCCACCACGTTCACCATGGCCAGGATGACGGCGGCGGTGCCGAGCACGGTCGTTAGCCAGGAACCGTCGTCGGTGCCGGCGGCGATGATGGCGCCCACCACGGTGATGCCGGAGACCGCGTTGGAGCCCGACATCAGCGGGGTGTGCAACTGGGAGGGCACCTTGGCGATGAGCTCGAAGCCCAGGAAGGCCGCGAGCGCGAAGATGAAGAGGAGAAGGATGAGTTCCATGACGGCGTGGCGGGGTTGAAGTATCGATTTGGCGGATACGGACTAGGCGGCCTTGGGCGAGAAGGTCGGATGGACGATGCGTCCGTCCAGGGTCACGAGGCTGCCGGCGAGGATCTCGTCGCCGGTCCGGTCGAGCGCCAGACGAGCGGCCGCGCCGTCCCAGAAATGCGTCACCCACGCGAGCAGGTTGGCGGCAAATACCTGGCTGGCGTGCCGGGCTACATGTCGCTCGTAGCAGGCTTCGCCCAGGATGAGGACGCCGTTGGGGGTCAGCACGTCGCGGCCGGGCTCGGCCCCGGCGGTGTTGCCCCCGGCCTCCAGCGCGAGGTCGGCGATGACCGAGCCGGCGCGCATACCGGCAACCATCTCGGGAGTGAGCAGGATGGGAGACTTGCGCCCGAAAAGCTTGGCGGTGGTGACGACGATGTCGGCCTGCGCGCAGGCCTTGGCCATGCCGGCTTGCTGCCGCGCGATCTGCTCGGGCGTGAGGGCCTGGGCGTAGCCGCCCGCGCTCTGCCCTGTCTGGCCCAGATCGATTTTGAGAAATTTGGCACCGAGGGAGCGCACCTGTTCCTCGACCACCGGGCGCGTGTCGAACGCCTCCACCCGGGCGCCAAGACGCTTGGCGGTAGCGATGGCTTGCAGTCCGGCCACGCCCGCACCGATCACGAACACCTTGGCCGGAAGAAGGGTGCCGGCCGGTGTCATCATCATGGGCAACGCCAGCGGCAGACGCGCGGCGGCGTGGACCACCGCGGCGTAGCCCGCGAGGCTGGCCTGCGAGGAGAGCACGTCCATTTTTTGCGCCAGCGTGGTGCGCGGCACGAGTTCGAGACTCACCGCCGCCACGCCGGCGGCCGCGAAACGCTCGATGAGTGCGCGCTCGTTGAAGGGATCGAGCAGGCTGAGATGCACCGCCCCGGGCTTCATTTTTCCGATGGAGTCGGCCGAAGGTTTGCGAATGCGGAGCACGAGATCGGCGGCGGCCAAGGTGTCGCCGTCGCCCGCCTGTGCGCCGGCGGCGAAGTAGGCTTCGTCTAGGTGACCGGCACCACGGCCGAGGCCCGGTTCGAAACGCACGGCAAAGCCGAGCTTCACCAGCGCGGCGGCGCTTTCTGGGGTGAGTGCGCAACGGGTCTCACCGGGGTGGGTTTCACAGGGCGCGTAGCAGAGGGGCGTGGGCATGGGCGGCGGGGACGAGGGACTGTGCAGACCTGCCCCAGCCTAGCGCAGCGTGGCCGCGCAGGCTCCGCATTTCTTGGCTCGTTCGACGCGCAGACCGACGATCCGGCCGGTCAACCCGTCGCGCGCGTGGCCTCGCTCAACACCACCGCGCCGTCCGGTCCCGCGTGCCAGCGGATGTTCCAGCCAGCGACGGTCATGCCGTAGGTCCGCTCCGGCGAGGCCTGGTAGGCGGGCTGCAAGTCGAGGCGGAGCAACTCGCGAATCAGCGCGAGGTCGGTCTCACCCAGACGAGCGGCGATCTCGGGGGGAATCACCACCGCGTCGGCCGGACGCACCACCGGTGCGGCCTGCGCCCAGTCGGCCCGCGCATCCGGCCGGGCTTCGCAGTAAGGTAGGTAGGGCTTCACGTCATAGACCGGCGTGCCGTCCACGCAGTCGATGCCCGCCACCCGAAGCACCCCCGGCTCCACCGAAAGCAAACGCACGAGGGAAAGGCCGAGTCCGTTGGGCCGCAGAGGCGACCGCGACGCGAAAACCCCCACCCGTTCGTTGCCGCCGAGGCGGGGCGGACGCACCGTGGCGGCGCCATCCCAAGGCGGGTTTTTGTGAAACCCGGTCACCAGCCACAGATGGGAAAACGCCTCGATGCCCCGGGTGAAATCCAGCGAGGCAAACTCGCGCAAAAACTCCACCCTGCCCTCGGCCTCGGCCACGATGCCCGACTGGCGCGGCACCCCGAATTTTTCCGCGAACGGGGTGCGCAACACCGCCACGGGACGCAAGCTGGCGATGTCGGCACTTGTGGTCATCCGGTTCACTTTGCCGCCAACACGTGGAAGTTGGCCATGCTGATGCCGCTCAGCATCGCGCCGATGATGCCCAAGAAACCCTGGTCGGTGCCCGCCAAGTAAAGATTGGTCAGCGGGGTGCGGCCGTCGCGTATTTTCACCGGCGACCCGTAGATGGCGCCGCCGAGATGTCCGGTGAACTTGGTGATGGTCCGCGGCGTGAACATGTCGGTCGCCACCGTGGCGGCGCGCAGCGCATCGCGCTGCGCCAGGCCTCCCGGCATGAAACGCAGCGCGCTCCGCTGGATGTCGTCATACCAGCGTGTCTTCTCGGCCTGGTAGGCGTCCTCGCCGGGCAGAGTGGTCCAGTGGGCGTGGTTGGCCAGACAGGTGCAGCGAAACAGTCCCTCGGGAAGATCCTGCCCCTCCGGAAAGGAGAAGTTGTTGGGCAGGCAGATCACCCCGCTGCGTGGGTCCACCGGACCGCGGGATTGCTCGTAGGCGAAGCGCGGGGAGTCGTTGAAAAACACGATGGTATCCTCGCCCCAGCCGAGCGCGGAGGGCGGCCGATCCAGCACGGTGATGGTCTCGCAATAGCTCAGCCGGCCCACCGGATGACTGCCGCCGGAGCCGGGCGCTCCACTCGCCGGCTCGTTTCCGTAGAGCAGCTGGGTCTCGGCCGCGCCGATGGTGCTGATGACGTGGGTCGCGGTGACCTCCGTGCCGTCGTCGAGCAGCAGGCGCTCGGCGCGGCCCGCGCCGACGATCACGCGCCGCACCCCGCACTTCATGCGCCGCTCGCCGCCGGCGTGGCGGTATTTTTCCAGCAGCACGCGCAGGATCACGCGCACGCCGTCGAGCGGACGGGCAAAGCCTTCCAGATACAGCGCCTTGAACATGATCACGAACTGGCCGAACTCCATGTCGTGCTCGGTCGCGCTGCCGTAATACATCACCGGGCAGAACAACATGTCCTCCAGAAGCGTATCCGAAATGTGGCGACGCACGATCTCGCGGGCGCTCTCCGGCTTGGCGTCGAGCGACACATCGTCGTAGGTTTTGACCAGTGCGACGAGCCGGCGGAATCCGTCGATCTGCGAGGGGAAGACCCGCGCCACCTCGGATTCGAAGACGGTGAAATCGTTGGTGAACACGAGCGAGGTCTCGCCGCCCGGTCCGAAGGCGATGCGCGAGCGCTTCTGCGGGTGCAGGGCAAACTCGTCGCGGTCGATGCGGAGCTGCCGGAGCAGTTTGCCCAGCGGGCTGCCCTTCACGCCGGGCGGCACCCAGTTGGTCATGGCGTGCAGGCCGACGTCGTATTTCCGCCCGGAGATCGAGTAGAAGGAGTTTAGCCCGCCGACCACGTTGTGGCGCTCGAAGATGCAGACGCGTTTGCCGAAATGGGCCAGGCGTATGCCGGCCGCGAGTCCGGCCATGCCCGCGCCGATGATGGCGACGTCGTAGTGCGAAGAGGTGTTCATCTGGAGGAACCGGAGCGCGAAGGGAACCGGGCAAAGACGGGAAGAATTGCCAAGCCGGGCCCGCCCGCAAGCCGCCGTGTCAGGCGCGTGAACAGGCGGCGGCACGAAGCGCGAGCCCAACACCGCACGCCACACGCCGATCAAACCCGGCCAAAGAAAAAACCCGACCGCTTGCGGCGGCCGGGTTTGAAATTCGGAAGGAAGAAGAACGAGACGCGGCTTACTTGCCCAGCGCCTCGAACTTCGGCGTGAGGTAGTCGGCGCAGCTGTCGAGCGAGGCGAGGTGGATGTAGTCGGCCTCGGGGACCTCGATGCCGTGCTGCTTGCGGAGCTCCATCACGATGTCGAGGAAGTCCATGCTATCGAGCTGCATCTGATCGCGCAGACGAACGTCGGGCTTGATATTGGAAAGATCCTCGTCGGGGGCGATGTCGGCGATGATGTCGAGGACGATTTGCTTGCAGGCGTCTTTGGTCATGAGAGTCGAAAACGGGAGTAAAGGGTCGGGATTAGGCAACAAAGCGCTTCACAATCAACGTGGAATTGATGCCGAGCATGCCGAAGGAGTTGTTCAAGATCGCGTCCACTTTGGCCACCTTCTTCGGGGTGTTGAGCACGAGGCCGTCGATGGCGCAGAGCGGGTCGAGATCGTCCACGTTGATCGTAGGATGCACGATCAGGTCGTCGAAGCTGGGCAGGTTGCCCGCGAGTTCGAGCGCGCCGGCCGCGCCCATGCAGTGGCCGATGTAGCTCTTGGTGTTGTTGATCGACGTGTCGGGGCAGCCCTGACCGAAGACCGAGCGGATCGCCTCGCACTCCTGGATGTCGCCCTGCGGGGTGGCGGTGGCGTGGGTGTTGACGATGTGGATGTCGGCCGCGGCGAGCTTGGCGTTGACCAAGGCCTTTTTCACGCACTCGGCCTGGCGGCCGGGATTGGGCAATACGTAGTCCGACGCGTCGCTGTTGACGCAGTAACCGGCGATCTCGCCGTAGATCTTGGCCCCACGGGCCAAGGCGTCGTCGAGCCGCTCCAAAGTGTAGATGCAGCCGCCCTCGGAGACGACGATGCCGTTGCGACCCTTGTCGAAGGGGCGGGAAGCTTTCTTGGGGTCCTCATGGGTCGCCAACGCGCCCTGAGACTTGAAACCCGCGAAAATGCCGAAGGTGTGGATCGATTCGCTCACGCCTCCGCAGAAGGCGACATCCACCTCGCCGAGGCGCAGCATTTGCGCCGCGTGGATGAGGCCCACATTTCCCGCCGCGCAGGCCGCGCCGATGGTGTAGGCCGGGCCGGTGATGCCGAGGGCGAGCGAGATCTCGCCGGCCGGGTTGTTGGCCACCGTGCGGGGGTTGTGGTAGTGCGACCAATACTTCGTGTCGTAGTTAAACTTCGAGATAGCGTAGATCTCGTTCTCGGTCTCGACGTTGCCGTGCTCGGTGCAGCCGACGTAGATGCCCACGCGATCCTTGGGCACGGAATCAAAGGCCAACCCGCTGTCCTTGAGCGCCTCATGCGCGCAGTAGATGGAAATGGAACCCGCCCGGGTGCCGACCCGCAGGCCCTTGCGCGTCTGGTAGCGCAGGGGATCGAAGTGACACACCCCGGCGATCAACCGGCCCATGTAGCGAACATCGAACGGCTCCACCCCGGCGACCCCGTTGAGCAAATTTTGGCGAAACTCGGCCAAGGAATTCCCGTTGGGCGCGGTGAGACCGATACCGGTGATGACGATGCGTGCGGGCTGAAACGACATGGGGAAAGTGAAAGCGCTAGCCAAGCCCGCCCACTTGGCAATACAAGCCTCGCTCCGTTTTTCGTCCCTCCAACTCACCTACTCTATCCATGTCCATGAACGTCCTCGTCGTCGGCGGTGCCGGCTACATCGGTTCCCACTGTGTTCGCCAACTGATCGCCGCCGGCCATCGCCCCGTCGTGCTTGATAATCTGGTGTTCGGCTATCGTGCCGCCGTGCCCGCCGACGTGCCCCTCTACACCGTCAATCTGGGCAACGAATCCGAGGTCGGTAAGATCATCAAAAAGGAGAAGATCGACCTGGTCATGCACTTCGCGGCCTACGCCTACGTCGGCGAGAGCGTCACCGACCCGATGAAGTATTACTTCAACAACGTCGCCGCCACGCTGCACCTGCTGCGCTGCATGCTGGGCTGCGGCGTGAAGAAATTCGTCTTCTCCTCCACCTGCGCGACCTACGGCGTCCCCGAGAAGATGCCCCTCGTCGAGGACATGCCCCAGGCCCCGATCAATCCCTACGGCCAGACCAAGCTGGACGTGGAAAACATCCTCAAGTCCTTCGCCAAAGCCTACGGTCTCAGCTTCGCCGCCTTCCGCTACTTCAACGCCGCCGGCGCGGCCGAGGACGGCTCCATCGGCGAGTGCCACAATCCCGAGACCCACCTCATCCCGCTCGCCATCGACGCCGCCGCCGGCAAACGCCCCGCCCTCCAGGTCTTCGGCACCGACTACCCCACCCCGGACGGCACCTGCTTGCGCGACTACGTCCACGTGGACGACCTCAGCCGCGCCCACATCGCCGTCTTCGAAAAACTCGAGACCCCCGGCGCCCAGTTCTTCTACAACCTCGGCACCGGCACGCCGACCTCCGTGATGGAAGTGATCAACGCCGTCGAAAAGGTCACCGGCCTCAAGGTCCCCTACACCACCGCGCCCCGCCGCGCCGGCGATCCGCCCGCCCTCTACGCCGACTCCTCCAAGGCCAAGACCGAGCTCAACTGGCAGCCCAAATACACCACCATCGAGCCCATCGTCGCCACCGCCTGGAAATGGCACTCGGCCAACCCCGAGGGTTTTGCGAAAAACAACGCCTGATCCCACCCCGCGCGGCGGACACGCAGTCCGCCGCACGCCGCAAAACAAAAAGGCCCGCCGGACTTGGTCCGGCGGGCCTTTTGTTTTGATCAGAGCGTCTATCTTTCAGCTCAGCCGAAGATCTCGTCGGCCTTGAAGAAGCGCGCGATCTCGATCTTGCCGTTGTCCTCGCTGTCCGAGGCATGGACGACGTTCTTCATCATCTCGGTGCCGAAGTCGCCGCGGATCGTGCCTTTGGCCGCCTTGCGCGAGTCGGTCGGGCCGAGGAGGTCGCGGACTTTGGCGACGACGTTGTCGCCCTTGAGGGCGAGCACGATGACCGGACGGGAGCTCATAAACGCCTCGATCTCGGGATAGAAGGGCTTGTCGGCCACGTGCGCGTAGTGCTCGCGCAGTTGAGCCGAGGTCAGGCGGGTCATCTTGCAACCGACAATCTCGAAACCGGCTTTTTCGAAGCGGTCCACGACATTGCCGACGTGCTTTTGCTCCATACAGTCGGGCTTACAAATAATCAGGGTTTTCTGCATAAAGGGGCGGAGTGAATACGCGCCGAGTCCCCCATGGGAAGCCTGTTTTACACCGGCGAAACGAAGTGACCCGCTCCACTCTACCTCGCGACCACCCTGTCAAACCCGCCGCTTAGCGGGCCGAAGCGGCCAGCGCCACCCGGGTCTTGGCCGCCAGCGCACCCGCCAGCATCAGGCCTTCGCGACCGGCCGCAGGATCCGAATAAAAAGTGGCGTAAACCGTGCCGACCAGATTCTCGGCCGTCACGAGCGTGGAGTCGGCCTTGGCGTTGTTCGCGCCGCGGACCACCCAACCGTCGGCCGTGCCGCGCTCGACGCGGTGGGCGACCAACTCGCCGAGGTGATTGCGATAAACCACCACCATGCCGGCCGCCAGCGCATCGACTTTGGCCGGGCGAACCACCAGGACCGCGCCGTTATCGAAGTAGGGCAGCATCGAGGTGCCTTCCACCCGCACGACCGAGTCACCCTTGATCGAGGCCAGCAGGTGGGCGTCTTCGAGGGCGGTGGCGAGGGCGACCGACGAGGCCGAGCCGCTTTCCGCACCCGTCGCGCCGACCGCGCCGGCGATCAGGGCGAGCACCAAACCGGCAACCTTGAGGAGGGCGGAAGCGGGGGCGGTTTTCATGCCCAAAGCCTACGCCTCGGGGCATTTTTCCGGCAGACGGTTCGTTCCTCAATCCTGCGCAAGCCCTTCACCTACGCCCACCTTCACCATTACCCAGGCGCCTTGGGGGTATCGCTGGGAGTCTCTGGGTAGATCACCCGATGCCATCCCCGGTTTATCCCCCGCGCCCCCGGATTTTATCTGGGGTGTTCACCGCATCCACTCCCGCTCGACACCCCGGTTCAGGCGTCCGATTCCCGAGTCTATCCCGGGAAATCCCGATCTCCCGGTTTCACCCCAAAATCGCCCGGGCGACCGACGCGCCGCTTTCCATCGCACCTTGGATCGACGCCGAAGCCAGGTGATCTCCGCAGCGCCAAAAACCTCGCTCGTGGCGCACGGGTTTGGCCGCGCCGCGAGGCTCCTTCAGCACCGGCAAGGCCCGCCGCACCCGCTGCACCGCCAACGCCCGCCAGGTAAGCACGTCGCTGCCAAACAGCCCGGCCAGCTCCGCCTTCAGTTGCAGGGTCAACGCCGCGTCATCCTCGACCGTCTCCCCCAGAATCGTGGTCGAGACGAGCGCCTGCCCGTCCGGCGCGTAACCCGCCGCCACATCGCTCGGCACCACGAGATTATTGATCAGCCCGCGTCCACGTCCGTTCAGCCACAGCATCGGTTCCCCGTGCAAAGGACTCACCGGCGCCGCCCACTGCACGCAGGTCACGCTGCGCCAAGCCGTCGCCCGCCCCGCCTCCGCGAGTCGCACCGATTCATCCCCGCCCGTGGCCACGACGATCTCGCGCGCCCGGATCTGCTCGCCGTCGGTCAACTCGACCGCGCCCGGCATCATCTTTGCCACCCGACATCCTAGCCTCACCGCGCCCGACCCCAGCCC
>JALOTV010000323.1 GCA_025457685.1 Opitutaceae bacterium | reverse complement strand
GCCTGAACTTTGCCCTAGGCGGCTTTGTGCTAGCGTTTGCAGGCCGCGCGCTTGCCCGCGCGCGCAGGCTGCGGTGTGCTCGCGGCTTCCCTCCCGAACGCTCCCCATGAAAAAAGCCGCCATCCTCCAAAAGCTTAGCACCGAAAAGGTCATCGCCCTCATCCGCGCCGATTCGCCGGACGGCCTGCTTGATTGCGCCCGCGCCCTCGCCGCCGGCGGGCTCACCTCCATCGAGCTCACCATGACCACGCCTGGCGCCATCCGCATGCTGGAAAAGGCCACCGCCGAGCTGCCCGATTTCCTCTTCGGCCTGGGCACCGTGCTCGACGCCGAGACCGCCCGCGCCGGCATCCTTGCCGGGGCCCGCTTCATCGTCACGCCCGCTCTGCGCCCCGACGTCATCACGATGTGCAAGCGCTACAGCATCCCGGTCTTCTCCGGCGCGCTCACGCCCACCGAGGTGGTCAACGCGTGGGACTGCGGCGCCGATGCCGCCAAGATTTTCCCTGCCGAGTTCTTCGGCCCCGCCTACATCAAGTCCCTCAAGGCTCCCCTCCCCCAGGTCGAACTCGTGCCCACCGGCGGCGTCACCGCCGAAAACGTCGGCGAGTTCATCAAGGCCGGCGCCTTTGCCACCGCCGCCGGCAGCTCGCTGGTGGACGCCAAGTCCTTCAAGGACCGCAACTGGGCCGCCATCACCGCCAAAGCCCAGGCCTTCGTGCAGGCCGTCGCCGCCGTCAAATAACGCGCCCCCGCGTTTCGCCCGTCCGCTTCGCTTGCCCGCAGCGGCACGCGCCCGTCTCCCGCCCGGAGACGGGCTTTTTGTTTTTTGCACCCGCGCACCCGTTCCCACGCTTCCCAAAACCACGCGCGGCGGCCATTAATTCGCTTCATCCGCCGTCCATTCCGCACGTGTCGCGCCTCGTGGCACCTCGCGTGCTAGTCGCCTCCACCACCCGCGCCCATGCTGCAACGCCTCTTCAAACTCCAAGAGCACAACACCACCGTGGGGCGCGAGCTCGCCGCCGGTCTCACCACCTTCGCCGCGATGGCCTACATCCTCGCGGTCAACCCGGCCATCCTCTCCGCCGCCGGCATGCCGAAGGAGGCGCTCATCACCGTCACCGCGCTCAGCGCCGCCTGCGCCACGCTGGTCATGGCCTTCCTCGCCAATCTGCCCCTCGCCCTCGCGCCGGGCATGGGCATCAACGCCTTCTTCGCCTTCTCCATCTGCCTGGGCATGGGCGTGGCTTGGCAGTCCGCTCTCGGCCTCGTTTTCATCAACGGCATCATCTTCCTCGCCCTCTCGGTCAGCGGGGTGCGCGAGAAGATCGTCAACTCCATCCCGCTCGCGCTGAAGATCGCCATCACCTGCGGCATCGGGCTCTTCATCGCCTTCATTGGCCTCAAAAACGGCGGCATCATCGTGGGCAACCAGGCCACGCTCGTCGGCCCCGGCCAGCTCGGCGCCATGCCCGCCGCCCTCACCTTCGGCGGCATCATCCTCGCCGGCGTGCTCGTCGCGCGCCGCGTGCCCGGCGCCATCGTGCTCTCCATCCTCGCCATCACCGCCGTGGGCCTGTTCGTCCCCGACGGCCAGGGGGGACGCGTCACCGCCCTGCCCGATTTTTCCAACTGGTTGCCCGCGTCGCCCGCGCCGACTTTTTTCGCCCTCGATTTCAAGTTCCTGCTCGAGGAGCCGCTCAAGGCCCTGCCGATCATCGCGACCCTGCTCATCGTCGATATGTTCGACAACATCGGCACGCTCATCGGCGTGACCAAGCGCGCCGGCCTGCTCCGGCCCGACGGCACCTTGCCCAAGGCCGGCCGCGCCCTCGTCGCCGACTCCATCGCCACCATCCTCAGCGCCCTCTTCGGCACCTCCACGGTGGTGAGCTACATCGAGAGCGCCGCCGGCGTGGAGGCAGGCGGACGCACCGGCCTCACCGCCGTCACCACCGCGGTGCTGTTCCTTTTCGCGCTCCTGCTCACTCCGCTCATCCTCATCATCCCGCCCGCCGCCACCGCGCCGGCTCTGGTCATCGTGGGCGTGTTTATGTTTCGCGAGATCACCGAGCTCGATCTGTCCGACTTCACCCAGTCCATGCCGGTGGTCGTCACCGTGCTCACCATCCCGCTGACTTTCAGCATCGCCGAAGGCCTCGCGTTGGGCGTCATCTCCTACGTCCTGCTCGCCGTCGCCACCGGCCGCGCCAAACAGATCAACGCCTTCAGCTACGGCCTCGCCGCCATCTTCGTCGTCCACCTCTTCCACGGCCTGTTTTTTTAACGCGAAGGCGCGAAGATCCGCGCCAAGATCGCCAAGTTCCCACCTTCCCCCACGCCCATGTCCGCCGCCTCCTTCGATCCCACCAGCGCCGTCCCACCCGAATTCGCCTCGCTCGTGCGCGACCTGCAACACGCCGCCGGCGCGGTCCTCAAGCCCAACACCCTCGAGGAGCGCCCCATCTACGGCACCACCGCCTACATCGCGAATTGCCTGCTCGACACCCGCTTCGGCCTCTTCCGCGCCTACGTTTTCCAGGACATCATCGACAAGCACTACATCGTCGCCCTCGCCCACGGCGACATCTCCACCGCGCAGACCCTCTACACTCGGCTCCACTCGAGTTGCGTGACATCCGAGACCCTGCGCGGCTGCGATTGCGACTGCGTGCAGCAGCTCGAGGGCGCCTTCAAAGTCATCTCCGAAAAGGGCAACGGCGTGCTCTTCTACCTCCTCCAGGAAGGCCGCGGCGTCGGCTACGTGGGCAAGGCCCGCGACCGCATGCTCGTCCAGGCCTCCCTCGACCAGATCTCCACCTTCGCCGCCTACGCCTCGATGGGCCTCAAAAAGGACCACCGCAACTACGAGAACATCTCCCACATCTGCTACCTGCTCGGCATCAAAGCCTCCTGGATCGTCCTGACCAACAACCCCGACAAGGTCGAGGCCCTGCGCGATCAGGGGCTCGTCGTCGCCGGCACCGAGGCCCTCGAGTTCGAGCCCTCACCCTTCAACCTCGCCTACCTGACCTCCAAGGCCGCCGGCGGCCACATCCTCAAGCGCCCCACCGAGACCACGGTCAAACGCGCCTTGCCGCCCGAGCCCGTAAAGCCCTTCCGCCCCCACGCCCTGCCCGAGGCCAAGCGCTTCATCTACTCGGCCAGCTACTTCCTGCCCATGAAGCCGGTGGACAACGACATCCTCCTCACCGAGCTCCAGTTCCGCGAGCTCTTCGGCAAGGACGCCATCCACCGCTACATGGCCGGCGCCAACCCCCTCGTCCTCGGCTACAAGGTCATTCGCGACAACCGCTTCTTCGTCAAAATCAACCCCGACGCCCTCGCCGCCCACCGCAAGGAGCAGCCCGACGATCCCATCCTCGACCTCATCACCACGCCCTACTGGTTCCGCGTCCACGTCTACTACGACATCGTCAGCTCGCAGGACTTCGTCGTGCTCACCCACGGCCACCCGCGCATCTACGACATCCCGGTGGTGCG
>JALOTV010000057.1 GCA_025457685.1 Opitutaceae bacterium | reverse complement strand
GTGGGCGGGGCTGTGGCGGCGCATGAGGGCGAGGTCGTGGGGCGTGGCGCCGGAGTATTCGTAGCCTCCCTGCTTGCCCTTGACGTAGCCGAAGCCGGTCGAGGTTTTGACGTAGTCCACGCGCTCCTCGCCGCAGATCTCGCAGAGACGGATCTTGTGGCGGTCTTCGGGGAGGAAATCGGTTTCGAAGATGACCTTGATGATGCCCCCGTGGCGGCGAGCGACCTCGGTGACGGCGCGGACGTCTTCGCGCACGAAAGCCCAGTCTTCGGAGAGGACTTTTCCGGTGTTGATGACCATGTCCACCTCGCGCGCGCCGTCGCGAAAGGCGCGGTCGGCCTCGAAGGCTTTGACCTCGGGAAGCTGGATGCCGTGGGGGAAGCCTATGACGGTGCAGACGTCTATGGCGGTGCCGGCGAGGGTCTCGACGGCGAGGCGCACGGCGTGAGGCTTGATGCAAACGGTGGCGATGGGGAAGGCGCGGAGCTCCTCGCAGCCCTTGCGGAGTTCGGCGTCGGTGAGCGTGGGCGCGAGCAGGGCGTGGTCGAAGGTGCTAAGGACGGAGGCGGAGTCGGTTACGGGGAGAGACATGGGACCGTGATGAAGGCGCCGTCGTTCATTAGACGGCTGCCAAAATCACGCATTCAGGGCTTGGGCGACGTCAACGGACGGTGCGAACCGCGCGCGGTAATCCCGTTAACCTTCCATGGCCACCTCGTGCAGAAGGTGTCTGCCTATTGGTGACCTTCATCTTGGGCCTGTTAACACTATTTCGGGAGGAGCCAGAGTTCCGCGTATGTATGCATCGAGAAGACTGTTTTGCGACGTGACGGATGCTACCTCTGAATGATCGAACGCAGGGCGCGCACTTGAAAGGTGCGCGCCCGCGTTCGCCCTTTCCGACTCAGCCTTCGTCTCCGTCGCGAACAAAGCGGGGCAGCTGATGGATGCGCCGCACCGTCTCGGTTTCGAGATCGTGTCGAAGAACGACGAGAACACGCGCCTACTCGGGGTGTTCGCTTTCCGCACCGGGCAGGAGTTGCTCTATGCCCCGGTCTTCTTTCTGAACGGCGACATCAAGGGCACGGACCTGATCTATCGCCACAAGGTGAAGCGCTTCCTGCCGCTGAACGAGAAGATCATCCGCCGCCTGATTTCGATGACCAAGCTCAACGACGGCACGTCGGTCGAGCGCAGCTACGGTCGGCGTCAACCGCAGGCTTTGCAGTTGGAGCGCATCGCGTTTCCGCCGCCCACCTACAAGAAAGCGAGTGACGGCAAGGACGTGTTCGACGCCCCGGCTTTTGAGGCCGAGCTTTCGCGCCAGGTCGAGATCCCCTCGGCCGGGCTCGCCGACTTCGTGCAGCACAAGGGCGGCGCGCACGCTCTGGAAAAACTCGCCTCGCTGATGGAGCGCGTGCCCGCCTTCGCGGCGGCGTGCGACGAGCGCCTCACCAAGTCCATGCTCGGCGTCACCTCCGACTCGCCCTTCCCGGCCGACGTCGCGGTCGAGACCGTCCTGCGTGGCATCTCGAAGAGCGCGTCCGCCGCCGAGAAATCGGCCGCGCGTGATGCTGCCTATCGCGCGCTGATCGGCGCCGACGGCGCGAACGTGAAAGTCGCGGCCGCGTTTTTCGGCGAGGAGCCAACTCATCCTCCGCACGTCCGACGCCGCCGTGTTCAATAAGGAGGCCTCCGCCGAGCGCCGCCAAAAAGCTGCGCAGCGCGGCTACGACCTTGAGGACACCCGGCGCGATTTGAAGCCCGCCATCGCCGACTACTCCGAAGAGCTGCGCACCCTCCAGCGCCCCGGCGTCCACCGGGTGATGGATGCGGAGGGCAACACCGTCCGCGTGCGCGCGTTTCACGCGGCCGCGCGGTTCATCTACGAACTTACTCGGCGCTGCGACAGCGACATTCCCGAGCCTTGAGGGAACTTACCCTGAAAAAATCTGCCCAACCGATGCACCCTCGTTGGTGCCGCCAGGAAGCAGTTCGAGTTGTTAGGAAGGTGCCTCAGTTGGCGGGCACTATCGACCAGAAGGCGTCTGCGTCGTCTGGATTAGCGATGTTGAGGTAGTGCTTCTTGATCATTTTTTCGGAGTTCCCCGATTGAAGCGCCGTATCCCCCATGCTGCGAAACTTGGTCACGTGCATCGTGATAAAAGTGTGCCGCAATACATCGTGGCCCAACGCAAACTTCTTCCGGACGAAAGAAACCTCATCGAACAGACTTGGCGGAGTGATCGGAAACTTGTCCCCCGGATACGCCCGGAGCCACGACTCCAAGTTTGGTTGGATCGTTACCTGGCGAATGTCCTTGGTTTTTGCGATCTCTGGGGTGATGCGGATAACCCTGTTTTTAAGATCAATGACCGCAGCCAGGTTTTTTAGTCGGCCGAGTCGAATGATCTCACCCTCGTTGATTGCAGGACGGATCCCCGCAAAGAGCGCTAGACTGAAATAAGGCACCAAGAACCCGGCAGGCTTGGGTTCTTTTCCTTGGCCACGATAAGTCGCGACGAATGACATCAAGTCGCGTGCGGTTCTGACGGAGATGATCTCGGGCAGTCCCCGGGTGAGGGTGATGGTTTTCACTTCGGCGACCGGGTTGGACGTGATCCATTTGCGCGGTGCCTTTTCTGCCCAGGCGAAGAACGCATGAAGGTCTGCGCGAGTGTTGTTCCAGGACTTTTTCTTGAGGCCCCTCTTGGTCAGGAAGGCTTCTACGTCGTCGCCCCGGATCTCTGGCAGAGAGCGCTTGTCCGTGAACTCGCCGAAGGCTTTCAACGAGCTGGTGTAATCGTCGATTGTGCTTTGTCGCACCTCGTCGCGAATCGAATCCAAGAAACCGGGGTATGCCTCTTTGACGGTTTTTTTGGTGAGCGTGTCGCGGTAGGTGTCCAGATACCAATCCACGGCTGCCAGAAGAGGCTTTTCTCCCAGGCGCCTGAAAGCTGCCTCCGCCTGCCTCAGTTGGTCGGCAGTGAGGTGGGTGACACTGGCGCGTAGTTCATGGCCTCCGTTAAGCGCCTCCACCTCTTTAAGCTGCCGGTATCCTTCCGCCTCTTCGCGGTTCGGGAAAAACTTTCGGACGCGGACGCCCGCGATCCTTCCTTCAACCTTCCACTGCGTGTAGGTGTAGCCATTGGCGGCAACCGTGATCCGCTTGGTGGAAAATACGGAACTCATGTTTGAGTCCGGGAATATTGGCCGAGCCGTTGGCCAATATTCCAGCCGAAATCACCTCCTCAGAGGTGAAAATTGGCGTCCCCACGGGGATTCGAACCCCGGTTACATCCGTGAAAGGGACGTGTCCTGACCGGGCTAGACGATAGGGACGATAGCCGACGGAAGGCGCAAAGTGAATCTGAGGCTTTTTCCTGCAAGGAAAAAATTGAATAATTGTGTAAGCACCTGAATGTAAGTAGGAAAATATTGATGATGGCGGGCGCGTCACGCTGCGTTTTTTGCGACCGGACCGGCGCTTATGCGGGGCGCGTATGCGTGGAGTGTTAACTTCTCGTGTCTGGATGATTTTTTGCCTGCCAATCATGTTAAAACTGCTCCCGGTGGGCACTCCTCGTGCTTAGTCGGCATGGGCAGCACTTAATCACCAGTCTACCTTCCAATCTTTTTCCGCGTCTCCCGTTCCCTCGGTTTTATCCAAAAGTCATGAACCTCCCTTATCTCTATACCGCCTTCGTGATGGGTCAGTCTCCCATGGAACTCTTCGTTCATGGCGGCTGGATCATGTGGCCCCTGCTTGCCGTCTCCTTTGTGGCCGTGACCGCCGTGGTGGAGCGCAGCATTTTCCTCATCACGGAGAACGCCCGCCGCCAGCCGCTCGTGGTTGAGCAGATGCTCGAAAAGGTCGAAGCCGGTGATGTTTCCGGCGCGGTGGCCACCGGCGAAAAATCCAAGGACTACGTCGCCCGCGTGCTGGTCTACGCCCTCACCCACAAGGACCACTCGCTCACCAACGCCTTCACCCGCGCCGCCAACCAGGAACTCAACCGCTTCCAGCGCGGTATCGCCGTTCTGGATACGTGCATCACCATCGCCCCGCTGCTCGGTCTGCTCGGCACCGTTCTGGGCATGATGAACACCTTCGGCGCCCTGGGCGACGGCGACATCGCCGCCAACGCCGGCAAGATCACCGGCGGCGTGGGCGAGGCCCTGATCGCCACCGCGGCGGGCCTGCTCATCGCCATCGTCGGCCTGCTGCCCTACAACATTCTCAACACCCGCGTGGAAGAGGCGCGGCACAACATCACCGACGCGGCCAACGCGCTTGAGCTCACGATCAAGAAGGAAGCCGCCGGCCGCGCCTAAGGCGCACCCGCTTCGGTCTTCACCTTTCCCATTCCCTAGTTCCAGTCCCTCTTTCCCATGGCAGGTTCATCCGGCGGCACAGGCCCGGGCGGCGCGAAAAAAGCCCGCATAGAGATCATCCCGTTGATCGACGTGATTTTCTTTCTGCTCGCGACCTTCGTGCTCTTCACCCTCTCGCTCAACAAGAGCGGAGGCCTCTCCGTCGCCCTGCCTTCCACCCAGACCAGCGAGCCGCGCGATCCGGGCACGTCGGTGACGCTCTCCATCCGCGAGGACGGCACCCTGGGCTGGGACAAGGAGCCCATCACCCTCGACCAGTTTCTCATTCGTTTGCAGGCCTACAAACAGACCCAGCCCGACGGCAAGGTGCTGATCAACGGCGACGAGAACGCGATGTTCCAGCAGGTGCGCTACGTCATCGACGAGGTGCGCAAGGCCGGTCTCACCAAAGTGCTCATCGAGACGCGCATCCGTCCCGCCGAATAAACCCGCCCCGTCGCCCGCCATGTCCTCCGTATTCGGCAGTCCCATACAACTTGCTCCCGCCAAGAAGGCCCGCATCGAGATCATCCCTCTGATCGATGTGATCTTCTTTCTGCTGGCGACCTTCGTGCTCTTCACGCTTTCGCTCAATAAGATCCAATCCGTGCCGGTGAACCTGCCCCAGGCCAGCGCCGCCGCGCCCAAGGATCAGGAGGACACCTCCGTCGTCATCCAGCTCTCCGACGGCGACGCCGCCTTCTGGAACAAGGAGCCCATCTCCCTCGCCGAGGTCGCCCCTCGTCTCGCCAACTACAAGGCCAACACGCCTTCGCCCCGCGTGCTCGTCACCGGCGACGACCGCGCCCGCTACGGCAACGTCATCCGCGTGCTCGACGAGGTCCGCCTCGCCGGCATCTCCGCCGTCACCATCGAGACCGCCTACCGCGCCTCCGGACGCTGATCCCGCCAGGCCATCGCCATGACCCGAAATTTCCTCATCGCCGCCCTGGTCTCGCTGCTGCTTCACGCCGGCGTCGCATTCAGCGGATATCTTTTCCCCGAGGCTCCCCCCGCAGCGCCCGCCGAGGAGGAGATCCCCGTGATCGCCCTCGACCTGCCGCCGCCGCCCGAGCCCGAGGAGCCCGAGGTCGTCGATGACGGCCCCGTTTCCGACGAACCGGCCGACGTGGCCGAGCTCGCCCCGCCCATGCAGAACGACGTGCCCTCCGCCGTCATCGATTCCCCGTTCGTGCAGCAGATCCAGGCCCCGCCGCCCCCCGGTCTCAATCGCCCGACCAACATCTCCAGCCTCATTCCCACCAACACCCGTCCGGCCATCTCTTCGGGCAAAGGTTTGGGCAATATTTTCGACCTCGCCGCCCTCGATCAGCGGCCCGAGGCGCGCGTGCGCATCAACCCTGTTTACCCGTTCGAGATGCGCCGTTCCGGCCTCAAGGGCGAGGTCGTCGTCGGCTTCATCATCGATGCCGAGGGCGGCGTGCGTGATCCCTACATCGTGCGCTCGTCGCACCCGGGCTTCGAGGCCGCCGCGCTCGAGGCCGTGCTCAAGTGGCGCTTCAAGCCCGGAAAAAAGGGCGGCGTGAATGTGCCCACGCGTGTCAACCAGCCGCTCAGCTTCACTTTGCAAACCGACTAAGCCATGCCGTCCTTCCGCTCTCTTCTCGGCACCCTCGGTCTCGCCGTTTTCTTCGCGTTCGCGCCCGCGCCCGTGCGCGCCCAACCCGCCGAAGCGGAAGCGCCCAAAAAGGAACTCTCGGAAAAAACCGGCGCCGCCCTCGGCCGCCTGCGTCCGCTGGTCGACGCCAAGGACTACGCCGGCGCCCTCGCGCTCATCGAGCCTCTGCTCGCCGCCGCGCCCGGCCGCAGTTTCGACCGTTACGTGCTCGCCCAGATCCAGGCCCAGATCCTTCTCACCCAGGGTAAGCTGATCGAGGCCATCCCGCCTCTTGAGACCGCCCTTCGCCTGGGCGAGGGCAACCCCGCCTTTTTCGACGCCGCCTCCAATCGCGAGCAGTTGAATCTCCTCGCCCAGCTGCACTACCAGCGCGCCACCGACCTGAAGGGCGTCGCCGCCCAGGAAAAAGCCTACCTGGTCGCGCTCGGTTACCTCACGCGCTGGCTTGAGCGCAGCCCTCGCCCCACCGCCGAGGTCCGCACCTTCGCCGCGTCCCTGCTTTACCAGCTGGGCACCCTGCGCGAAAAACCCGACGCCGCCCGTATCCGCGAAGCCATTACACAGTCTCGCGAGGCCCTGCTGCTTTCGCCCGCGCCATCCGCCCAGCTCCAGCTCGTGCTCGTGGCGTGCCACCTCCAGCTGGGTGAAAACGCCCGCGCCGCCGAGCGCCTCGAGGCCATCGTGGCCCGCGATCCGGCCAATGTCTCCGCCTGGTCGCAGCTCCAGTCCATCTACCTCGCCCAGGCGGCCGAAACCAAGGACGAGGCCGAGGCTCGCGCGCAAAACCTGCGCGCCCTCCATGTCCTCGAGCGCGCTCAGCCGCTTGGCCACCTCAACAGCGCGCGCGATCACTACACCCGCGTCGCCATCCTCTTCAACCTGCGCCAATACTCGCGAGCCGCCGCCGCCCTCGAAGCCGGCCTCGCCGGTTCCATCCTGGAAAACTCCCGCCGCAACTGGGAGTTGCTCGCCTCCGCCTACCAACAGCTGGGCCAGGATGCGCGCGCCATCGACGCGCTCACCCGCGCCACCGCGCTTTTCCCCGCCGACGGCGCCCTCGATTTCGCGCTCGCCCAGTTGCTCTACGCCACCGGCCAGATCGAGCCCGCCTACCAGCGCGCCGAGCAGGCGCTCGGCAAGGGCTTGGAAAAACCCGGCCCGACCGAGGCCTGGCTCGCCTACCTCGCCTTTGAGCTTCAACGCCCGGCCGACGCCGCCCGCTGGGTCGAGCGCGCCCGCGCCTCCGGTCAGGTGCCCGCCTCCACGCTCGATCCGCTCGCCGCCGCCATCACCGAGGCCCTCCGCCGCCGCGCCTGAGCGCCGCCCACAGTTTCCGCCCCTTTTCGTCCGTCCATGAACAAAGCCTACTTTATCGCTCCGCTGGTCTTGCTGCTCGTTTTCACCGGCTTCTACGTCTCGCACCGCAGCGGCTACGCCGAGCGCGAGGCGGCCAAGGCCGCCGCCGTCGCCGCCGAGCTCGAGGCGCGCAACGCCGCCGAACTCGAGGCCCGCAAGGCCGCCATGGCCGACGCGATCGCCCAGGCCGAGCAGCGCAAGAAGGAGCGCGAGGCCCGCGCCGCCCGCGAGGCCGCCGACCAAGCCGAGCGCCAGTCCCAACTCGACGCCCGCGATCTCGCCTTTCGCGAGCAGGAGCGCGCCGGCCGCCAGCTCGACCGTCTGAAAAAGGAAATCGCCGCCGAGCGCGAAGAACTGGCCAAGCTCGATGCCGCCAAGAAAGCCGGCGCCGCCGAACTCTCCTTCCTCGCCGACTACGTCGCGAAGGCCCAGGCCAACGCCCAGACCTTGCAAACCCTGGCCGCCAAACTCGCCGCTCCGGCCCCTGCCGGCGCCGCCACGAAGTGAGCCCCGCGCTGCCGCCGCCTTCTCGTTTTTGCCCTTCGCTTCGCCGACCATGAACAAACTTTACCTGATCGTCCCCTTCGTGCTGCTCCTCGCCTTCGGCGGCGTCTATTATCAGCACGCGCAGCAGGCCGAGGCCAAGGCCGCGCTCGCCGCCCAAGCCGCCGCGGAGGAGGCCGCCGCCGCCGCCGCGCAGAAAGCCGAGGCCGAGCGCCAGGCCCGCGAGGATGCCGACCGCCGCACCGCCGAGCGCCTCGCCGAGGAAAAGCGCAAGGAGGACGAGAAGCGCGCCAAGTGGGAGGCCACCGGCCGCCAGATCGCCGACTCCACCGCCGAGTTTCGCGCCCAGACCGCCAAGATCACCGCCGAGATCGCCGCCCTCGAAGCCGAACTGAAGTCTCTGCGTGAACGGAAAGAGGCCGCCAACCAGGCGGTGTTTGACCAAGATCTCGCCATCGAGCGCGCGCGGGTGGCCCGCCGCACCGCCGAGTTGGAACTCCAGCGCCTCGTCGAGATGGCCGCCCGCCGTGCCGGCACCACTTTAGGCGACGCGACGGTGTTTCCCTAGGTATAGCCGTTCGCTGATTTTCTCGGGCTTAGTCGCGACCAATCTCGCGAATCTTCCTGCTTTTGGCACGGCGCATGATGAGGCAAGCTGCACCTCATGCGCCTTATCCGCCACCTTACCCCCGAAGGCCCCGCCTTCGCCGCCCTCCAGACTGACGGCTCGCTCCTCGCCCTCGCCGGCGATCCCTTCACGCCCGCCGGTCTTCGCCTGACCGGCTTGGTTGTCTCGCCCGGCAAGCGCCTCGCGCCCGTCGTGCCGCCGGCCATTTTCGGCATAGGTCTCAACTACCGCGCCCACGCCGCCGAGGTCGGACGCCCGCTGCCCGAGTATCCGATGATCTTCATCAAGACGGCCAACGCCGTGCAGAATCCGGGCGACCCCATCCTGCTGCCGCGCTCGCGCAACGCATCCCACGAGGTGGACTATGAGTGCGAACTCGCCGTGGTCATCGGGCGCACGGCGAAAAACGTGTCCCGCGCCGACGCCTTGTCCTATGTTTTTGGATACACTGCGGCCAATGATGTGTCCGCCCGCGACTGGCAGTTCAAGTGGGGCGGCGGCCAATTTTGCCAGGGTAAGAGTTTCGACACCTTCTGCCCGTTGGGCCCGGTGCTCGTCACGGCCGACGAGCTGACCGATCCTGGCACGCTCGCCCTGAGCACCAAGGTCAACGGCGAGGAGCGCCAGCGCTCCACCACCGCCGATCTCATCTTCGACGTGCCCACCTTGATCGAGTTCCTGAGCGCCAGCCGCACCCTCGCGCCCGGCACCGTCATCCTCACCGGCACGCCCTCCGGAGTCGGCGCGGCCTTCAGCCCGCCGCGTTTCCTCCAGCCCGGCGACACCGTCGTGGTGGAGCTGGAAAAGATCGGCGCGCTGGAAAATCCCGTGCTCGCCGAGCCGGTCTGAACCGCAAACGGACGCGAATACACGCGAATTAAAACCACCTGAAGTTCGATAATTCTCCGAAATGATTCGCATCCCTTCGCGTCCATTCGCGGTGAAAAAATAATCCGCGTCCATTCCCGCCCATGATCCGCATCGCCACCGAGACCGGCTACACCCTCGTGTCGCACCAGGAGCACGCGCGCCTCGCGGGGCGTTTCGCCGCCCACTGGGGCAACGCCGTTTTTCCCGCGCCCGCCGCGCCCGAAGCGATGCCCCACGTCATCGCCGCCGTAGCGCGTCACGATGACGCTTGGGCGGCCCGCGACGCCGCGCCCTTTCTCACCCGTGAGGGACGCCCGTCCGCCTTCACCCGCGAGCTGGTCGGCACCTACTCCGCCTTCGAGGAAATCGACCTCGCCGACTACCTCGCCGTGCGCGGCGCGGCCACCGAGGCCGTCGCGGCGGAGGATCCCTTCGCGGCCATCCTCATTTCGATGCATACCCACAACCTGCTCACCGAGCAGGCCGACCTTTCCACCATCCAGCCGGCCGAGCGGCCGCTGCACGCCGCCTTCGTCGCCGGCCAACTCGAGCGCCAGTGCCAGCTTGCCTCCGCACTCCCGCCCGCCCTCGCCGTCCACGCCACGCCCGAAAAACTCCGGCGCGCCTTCGAGTTTCTCCAGTTCTGTGACAACCTCTCCCTGCTAACGTGTGTCGGCTACGATCGCCCGCGTCCGGTCCGCCATACCCACCCGGATGTCACCGGTGCCCGCCACACCATCACCTGCACTCCGACGGGCGACTCGACCTATCACCTCGCTCCTTGGCCCTTCGATCAACCCGCCCTGGATTTCACCGTGCCCGCCCGCCACGTCGCGTCCGCCGCCTGCGCCGACCTCGTCACCTTCCGCGCCGCCTACGCCGCCGCCCCGGTCACGCCCCTGATCATTCGTCTGGTGGCTTGATTCTCTCCTCAGGTTTCAGGTCTCAGGTTTCCGCCCTTTCCCCATGTCCTCCGGCCAACTCACCGACTGCGTCGTCCTCCTCGGCCCCGAGCTGGAGCCCTTCCACTGTTCGCGCTTCGCCTGGTCGGGCGACACCATCACCGCTGCCGACCGTATCCGTCCGGCCACTACGCTGGAAAACGGTGCGCGCGTGGTCATTCCCGGCCTCTACAACGGCCACACCCATATGGGCGACTCGGCCCTGCCCGATGGCGCCACCGGGCTGACCTTGGAGCAGGCCTTTTTCCGTCCCGACGGATATAAATACCGCGAGCTTTCCAAGCTCACCCGCGAGACGCATCTGCCCCACGTGGAGGCGCATCTCCGCTACATGGCCCGCACTGGCACCGTCTGCCACCTCGACTTCCGCGAGCAAGGTCCCGCCGGCGCCGAGCTGCTCCGTGCCGCCTCGCGTGCCACCGGAGTCGAATCGATCATACTCAACCAGTTCAACACGTCCCCTTTCGACGAATCCGTCCTCCGCGCCAACCCGCCCGGCGCCGCGCTTCCGCCCGACCACCGCGCCGAACTGGAACGCACGCTCGCCATCGCGGACGGCTTTTCCGAGAGCACGATGAACGATCTCACCGACGCCGCCTGGGCCGAGCTCCGCGCCGTCACCGCAGCGAAGAATAAACTTCGCGCCATTCACTGTCTGGAAAACGCCGGCTACCGCGACCTATCCCTCGCCACCACTGGTCGGGGCGACCTCATCCGCGCCATCGAGCTCTACGATCCGCATATCATCGTCCACCTCACCGTCGCCACCGCCGAGGAGATCGCCCTGCTCGTGCGCGCCAAAAAGACCGGCGTGCTCAATCCCCGCGCCAACGCGAACCTCGGCCTGCCGCTCCCGCCCGTCGCCGCCCTGCTGCGCGCCGGGGCCAATCTGCTGCTCGGCACCGACAACGGCATGCTCAATTCGCCCAGCATGCTGGCCGAACTCGATTTCACCTACAAACTCGCCAAGTCCCAGTTCGGCGACGCCCTTTCGCCCGATCCGACCGCCATCCTGAAGATGGCCACGAGCAACATCCGCCCCGTGCTCGGTGGCGACCACCACGGCGCGCTCGAGGTCGGTCTGCCCGCGAGTTTTGTCGTGCTCGATTTCACCGCCGGCCATCTCCGCCACACCCGCCACCTCGTCGCCAGCATCGTCACCCGCGTGACGCCCGACGACGTCCTCGCCACCTACCGCCATGGTCGGGCGATCTACCAAGCCTCCAGCCTCTAGTCCCCAGCCACTAGTCATGCACCATACCCTCAGCCCCGAGCCTTTCTGCGACCGTTGGAACAACGCCACGCCCCCGCGCCTCACCGTCGCGCCCGGCGACACCGTGACCTTTCGGTGCGCCGATTCTTCCGGCTATCAGGTGCGCCCGAATTGGGATGCGGCCAAATTCGCCGCCTCCTTCGACCCGCTGAAAATCCATTCGCTGACCGGTCCGGTCGCGATCGATGGGGCCGAGCCGGGTGACACGCTTGAGATCGTGATCGAGGACTACGCCCACCACGGCTTTGCCTGGACCAGCCTCATTCCCGGTCTCGGCCTGCTCGCGGGGGAGTTTCCCGAGCACCACCTCTTCCTTTGGAAACTCGAGGGCGATCAGACCCGCAGCTTTCCCGGTGTGACGCTCGATCTGCATCCCTTCGCCGGCATCATCGGCGTGCAGCGCGCCGAGGCCGGCGAGTTTCGCACCCGTGCGCCCGGTGCGTTTGGCGGCAACCTCGACGTGCGCCACCTCACCGCCGGCACGCGGCTGTTTCTTCCGGTTTTCACGCCCGGCGCAGGCGTGCTCACCGGCGATTGCCACGCCGCGCAGGGCGACGGCGAGGTCTGCATCAACGGCATGGAGGCGCCCATGGACGCCACCTTCACCTTCCGTCTCCACAAAGCCACTACACGGCCGGCCCCGGCCGGTCCCTACGCGATCTACCCGGCGAGCAGCTTCACGCCCCCGCGCTACGCGACCAAGCCCTGGCACCTCTTCATGGAGAGCGACGCCGACCCGCGCGAGGCCTGCAAACGCGCGGTGCGTCGCGCCATCGAGTTTATTGTCGCCCGCCTCGGTGTGACGCCGCAGATGGCCTACACCCTGTGCAGCGTGGTGCTCGACCTGAAAGTCAGCCAGTTGGTCAACGTGCCCACCACGACGATCACCGCCTACCTGCCCGAGGCGATTTTCGACTGAGTCCGATTTAACACAAACCATTCGGATTTTTAACGCGAAGGCGCGAAGGCCCAAACCAAGGTCGCCAAAGGATGCATCACACCGGGGTCTTAACTTTGCGTTCCTTCGCGGCCTTTGCGTCAAAATATCTGAATTGACCGGGTGTTTGCGCTAGGCGCTGTCTTCAAAATAAACCCATGCTCTGCTAACGCCCTGCGGGTGAGCGGGAAGCCAAGCTGGGCCGGCGTTACCCTCGGTGGCACGGGCCGC
>JALOTV010000322.1 GCA_025457685.1 Opitutaceae bacterium | reverse complement strand
CCACGCCGCGCTCGACGCTCGCGAGGAATCCATCAGCGAGGAAAGTCGCGCCGAAAACAAATACGACACCCACGCCCAGGAAGCGGCCTACCTGGCCGAGGGGCAGGCGCGCATCGCGACCGAGCTCCTGTCCGCCTTGGCCGCGTGGCGCGCGCTGGCCTTTCCGCCGCCCGGCCAGGCCGTCGCCCAACTTGGCAGCTTGGTCACGCTGACCACAGGCTCGCGCACCGATCACACGAGAGATCACCGTAGTCACGCCCGCCTCGCCGCTCGGACGCGCCTTGATCGGCCGCTCCGTCGGCGCGGCGCTTCCCCCGCCTCGCAAAGGCGCTCCCGCACCGCGCATCGCCGACCTGGTTTGAAAGGTGCCCGCCACCACCCTCGACTTTCCCGTCCCTTCGCGCTCCCTCTGCCCTCCCGATATTTCACCGTGATCCGCCTCCCTGCTCGCGGTCTTGCCCGCCTGCTCGCGGCCGCCGGTCGCCCACCCCGCCGACAGCCTGCCTGCTCTGTCGCCGCTCCCCGCTGAGCTCGTCGCCGCGCTTGACGGCTATCGCGCTGAAGGGCCCAAGGGCTGGGCCTTCACCCAGACGACAAGCGGCGGCGGCAAGGAACGCGTGGAGCGCTACGATCCCCGCAAGCGCGGCGCGGCCCGCTGGACGCTCCTATCCGACAAGGGCGCCGCCCCATCCGACGAGGAGCAGAAACGCTACCGCGACACGCGTCCCAATTTCGACTCCGCCGCCAACCTCGCCGCCCAGCTGGACCGCGCGAGCGCCGTGCTTGCCGCCGAGGACGAGACATCCCGCACCTACCAGTTCCGCCTCATCCCCGGCGGGGAAAACGACCACGCCGCCCCCCATATGCGCGCCCGCTTCACCCTCGATCGCGCCAGTGGCGCCATCTCGCGCGTGGAATTGTTCGCCACCGGTCCGTTCAAACCCGCCAGCAGCCTGACCATCGAGGAGGCGCACACCACCCTGCTCTACTCGCTGCCCGCCGGCGACACGCCCGCGCTGCCCCGCGAGGTCACCATGCACGTCCGGGGCAAACGATTCTGGATCCGTCCGTTTGAGGAAAAGGTGGTCAGCACCTTCTCCGACCACGAAAACGCCGCCGCCGCGCCGACCCCGTGACCCGCACGGTCGCGAGGTCGGCGAGATACGCGCGACCTTACTCGCCGTCCTCGTAGAGGCGCTCGTAGGCCTCCACCGTCCGCGTCCAGCTGAAGTCCTGGCGCATGCCGCGCAGTTGCACCTCAACCAGCTTCTTCACGTTGCGGTGCAGGCGCAGCGCCCGCTCCATGCCGGAGAGCAGCCCGTCGCTCGTCACCGGAACTTGGATACCGGTGCCGTGCTTGGGGTCTTGGTCGATGTCCACCACCGTGTCGGCCAGCCCGCCCACCCGCGTCACGATGGGCACCGTGCCATAGGTCTGCGAATACATCTGGCTGAGACCGCAGGGCTCGAACCGTGAGGGCATGAGGAAAAAGTCGCTGCCCGCCGTCACGAGGTGGCTCATGCCCTCGTCCAGCTTGGTGCTGAGCGCCACCCGCTTGGGCATGGCCGCCGCGAGCTCCTTCAGCCCTTTTTCCAGCGCGGGATCGCCCTTGCCCAGCACGATGAGGCGGCAGTTTTCCCGCTTAAAAAACTCCCGGTTCGCCAGCACCAGATCCACGCCCTTCTGCGTGGTCAGCCGGCAGACCATGCCAAAAATCGGCCCGTCGTAGTCGGGGTTGAATCCATGCCGCCGCAACAACTCCTCGCGGCACGTCCACTTGCCGGCGAGTTTGTCGAGGCGGTAGGTCGCGGGCAGGAGCGCATCGGTCGCGGGATTCCACACCGAGGAATCGATGCCGTTGAGCAGGCCCACGATGTCGTCCGCGCGCGTCGCCACCACGCCCTCCAGTCCGCAGCCAAATTCCGGGGTCTGGATTTCCTGCGCGTAGCGCGGGCTCACCGTCGTCACGCGGTCCGCAAACAAGATCCCGCCCTTGAGCATGTTCATCTGCCCGTAGAACTCCACGCCATCGATGCCCATGAGTTCGTCCGGCAGATTCGTGCGGTAGAACGAACGCATCGGGAACACGCCCTGAAACGCGATGTTGTGGATCGTGAACACCGTGCGCATCGCCAGCACGTCGCCGTGGCGTTGCTCGGCGTGTCGCAACAACAAGGGTAGCAGGCCCGTCTGCCAGTCATGGCAGTGCAGCACGTCCACGTTCATGCGTAACAGGCGCATCGTCTCCACCACGCCTTTGCAGAAAAAAATGAACCGGTGGTGGTTGTCCTCGTAGTCGCGCTCGGAGGTGCCGTAGGGGTTGCGCCGGTCGAAGAACTCGTCGCGGCATATCATGTAAACCGTGACGCCGTCGCGCGGGCTGAACATGCGCACCTCGCCGCTCATGTAGACGTCGCCCATCTCGATCTTGGGGCGCAGCAAGGTCTCCGCCTCCGCCGCGTCCGGGTGGTCCACCACGCTGCGATAGCCAGGCACGAACACCACGACCTCGTGCCCGCGATCGGCCTGGGCCACGCCGAGCGAGGCCACCGCATCCGCCAGACCGCCGGTCTTTACATAGGGAAAAAGCTCACTCGCCGCATGGACGATCTTCATAAGTTTCAGGGGGAAAAGTAAGAGGGGTGGGCGAAAACACACGCCCCCGCCGCGCCGAGCGCGAGACGGAAAATAAACGCCTCCGCCCGCCCCACCGCAAGCCGTGTCGGCGCTCTGTTTTCACACCCGGCGCCGGACAATCCGCACCGCGCTCCCGCCAATCGCCGCGCAGCCGCCCCGGTGCCGTCCTGCTATGCTCTTCGCGCCATCCGCCGCCATGCACACCACGCTCAAGTCCTCCCCCTCGGACCACACCACCCTGGTTTTGACCTTCGGCTGGGTCTTGGTCCTCGCCAAATGCGCCCTGCTCACCTGGGCCATCCACCACTGGTCCGTTCCCATCCACCCGGGCTGGCTCGTCTGGCCCACCCTGGCCTTCGCCGCCCTCGCCACCGGACTCTGGGTCTCGCGCGATCGCTGATCCCGCGCGCCTTTGTTCCGCAGTCCCGGCCTGCATGGGTTGACCCTGCATCCATGCGGGGCATGCTCGTTTCATGGCCTTGACCCTATCGGCTCTCGCCGCCGCCGCCGGCTGCGGCGCGCTCATCGGCAGCATACGTCAGTGGAGCGAACAGACGCGCCACCATCGCCCCTCCGCCGTTGGTGAGGCCGGCGCACCTGCGGCCGACGCAGGCCGCGACACGCCGCGCGATTTTGGCGGCGTGCGCACCCACGTCCTCTGGGCCCTGCTGGGCTGCCTGTCCGCCGAGTTCGCCTATACCCTGCCTCTCGCCATCCTCATCGTCGCCGCCCACCTGATTTCGCTGCGCTGGAGTCCCTCCGCTGATCGCGCGCCGGGCGGCACGGGCTTCGCCGCCGCTCTCCTCACCGTGTTGGTCGGAGCCTTGATGAATTCGGGCGACGCTCGCGCCGCCGTCCTCGTCACCGCGCTCACCTCCGTGCTGCTCGGCATCAAGCAGCCCATCCACGACTGGACGCGCCGCTTCACCGACGCCGACATCCGCGCCGCCCTGCAATTCGCCGCCATCACCGGCATCGTGTTGCCCCTCGTCCCCGATCGCTCGCTCGATCCCTGGCAGGCCCTCAATCTCTACAAAATCTGGCTCATGGTCGTGCTCATCTCCGGCCTGGGCTTCGCCGGCTACGTCGCCATGCGCCTGCTCGGCGCGCGCGCCGGCATCACCGTCACCGCCGTGCTCGGCGGCCTCGCCTCCAGCACCGCCAGCACCCTCGCCTTCGCCCGCCGCAGCCGGGTGGAGCCCGCCCTGTCCGGACACTACGCCTTCGCCACCATCACCGCATGCACCGTGATGGTGCCGCGCGTGATCCTCGCCATCGCGATCTTCAGCCCCGCGCTCGCCTGGCGAGTGGTTCC
>JALOTV010000321.1 GCA_025457685.1 Opitutaceae bacterium | reverse complement strand
CCCGGCCGCTTCAAGCGCAGCGTCACCGCGCCCGTCGTCGATGAGCTCGGCCCCAGTCACAAACACTGACGCCGCGTGGCTCGTCGGTCTGCTTCAGGCCGGCGATTCCTTCTACCCGACGGGAGGCTACGCCCACTCCTTCGGCCTCGAAGGGCTGGTCGAGCTCGGCGTCGTGCGCGACCGCGAGACGCTCTCCACCTTCTTCCGGCTCTCCGTTCTGCCCACGCTTCGCAACGCCGAGCTGCCTCTCGCCGCGCACGCCTACGCCGCGCTTGATCCCGTCGCCCCAGATTGGCCGCGCGTCGCCGAGCTTTGTTCGCTCGCGCACGCGCTGAAGAGCCCGCGCGAGCTCCGGGCCGCCACCGAGAAAATCGGCCGCCAGCGTGCCGAGCTCGCCGCCCGTCTGCACGCTCATCCCCTGGCCATCGAGTTTCTCGCCCGCTCCTCTGCCGGCGCGTGGCCGCATGCCGCCGCCGTCTCCGCCGCGCTCGAAGGCCGCACCCTTGGGGCCCCGCGCGATGCCGTGCTCGCCGGCATCTGTTACTCCACGCTTTCCGCCACCCTTTCCGCCGCGATGAAACTGCTCCGCATCGGCCAAAATGCCGGCCAAACCGTGCTCACCGAAGCCCTCGCCCAGACGCCCGACATCATCGCCGCCGCGTCCGCCATTCCGCTCGCGGAAATCGGCTGGTTCAACCCTTGGCTCGATATCGCCAGCGCCCGTCACGAAACCGCCGACGCCCGCATGTTCATCTCCTGATATTTGAAACCACTAATCATCACTAATGACCACTAATCGATCCTCCGTATTAGTGACTATGAGTTTCATTAGTGGTTAATAACTCTCCTTACATGTCCCTCAATCGTCCCCCTCGCATCGGCATCGGTGGCCCAGTCGGCTCCGGCAAAACCATGCTCTGCCTAAAGCTCTGCCAGAAGCTGCGCGAGCGCTACTCGATGGGCGTCGTCACCAACGACATTTACTGCTCCGAGGACGCCGAGTTTCTCATCCGCCACAGCGCGCTTCCCGCCGAGCGTATCCGCGGCGTGGAGACAGGCGGCTGTCCGCACACCGCGATCCGCGACGACACCACCATGAACGAGCAAGCCTGCCAGGCCCTCGAGAAGCAGTTCTCCGATCTTCAACTCGTGCTCGTTGAAAGCGGGGGCGACAACCTCACCGCCACCTTCTCTCCGGAGTTGGTCGACGCATTCATCTACGTGATCGACGTCGCCGAGGGCGAAAAAATCCCCCGCAAGGGCGGCCCCGCCATTCGCCACAGCGACCTGCTCATCATCAACAAAATCGACCTCGCTCCGCTCGTAGGCGCCGATCTCTCTGTCATGGAACGCGACGCGAAGGTGCAGCGCGGACAGAGGCCTTTTCTCTTCTGCGACCTCAAGCGCGAGCACAACCTCGATCAGGTCATCGCTTGGATCGAGAAGCAGGTTCTCTTCGCCACCGCGCCCCGCGCCTGAGCGATGGCCGACTTCCACGGACAACTCTCGCTCCGCGCCGCCGCGCGTCCCGAGGACGGCGTCACCACGCTCGCTTCGCAGTCCTTTCGCGCGCCGTTTCACCTCAGCAAATCCTACTGGGAGCCCGACACGCGCACGCTCCTCGTTCAGGTGGTCAACCCCACCGCCGGCATCCTGTCCGGCGACCGGCTGGAGTCCTCCGTCGTGGTCGATGCCGGCGCGGCCGTGCTGCTCACCACGCCGAGCGCGAGCCGCGTCTTCCGCATGCGCTCCGGCGAGGCGCGTTCGCTGCAATCCTTTCAAGTCGCGGCCGGCGCTTGGCTCGAGGTCTTGCCCGAGCCGCTGGTGCCGCACCGCGGCAGTGTCTTTCACCAGCGCACGGTGCTCGACGTGCAGCCCGGCGGCGCCGCCTTTTACGCCGATCTGCTTTTCCCCGGCCGCATCGCCCACGGAGAGGTCTGGGGCTGGTCTCGGCTCGTGCTCGAACTCGAGGTCCGCCACGGCGCCGCACTCGCGCTCCGTGAACGACTAGACCAGTCCGCCGATCACCTGCGGGCGCTCGCCGCGCTTGCGGGCGCCGGGGATACGGCCTGCTTCGGCAACGCCGTGTTCATCGCGCCCGACTCCTCCGCCGCTCCCGTCTGGCGCGCCGAGCTCCATGCGCTTCAGCGGGACGGCGTCTGGATCGGCGCAAGTCCGCTGCACACCGAGGCGGGCTGGAGCATCAAGTTCGTCGCGCCTGACAGCATCTTGTTGCGACGCACGCTCGCCGACATCCGCCGCGTGCTCACAAAAAACGCGCCGCACCTGAGGTGCGACGCGCGAAAGTTATAGCAGTTGAGGCGAGTTTTAAGCCGCTAGCATCAATCCGCCCGCGGCGACCAGCCCGACGCCTGCGCCCTGGGTGACCCACACGGGTGCGCGGTTGGCGAGCAGTCCGATGCCGTAGCCCGCGCCGTGTAGGAGGGCTGTCGCGAGCGCGAAGCCGACGCCAAAACCGAAGCCGGACGACGTGGCGGGCATTTCGGAGCCGTGCGCGATTCCGTGAAAGACAGCGAAGGTCGCGGCTATGGCCATGCCGGCGGCAAGTGGAAGGCGCGCAGCGCTTACAATCAGCAGACCCAAGACGACGACCGATGCGGCAATCGCTTGCTCGAGTCCGCCCAACACGAAGCCGCTGGCGCCAACGACCGCGCCCGCGATCAGCGCTACCACGAAGGACATCGGAACCGCCCAACGCGCTTTTCCTCCAAGCTTCGCCGCCCAAAGTCCGATAGCGACCATTGCCAGCAGGTGATCCCAGCCGCCCAGCGGATGCAAAAAGCCCCCGACAAAATCCCAGCTAAGCCCGCCATGGTCGCCTTCATGTCCGGGATGGGCGAGGGCGATGGAGGGGGCGATGGCGACAAGCGCGGCGCAGCTGATCGAAAATTTGCGGGTGGAGGGTTTCATGGGAGAATGCCGGAAAATTAGCAGGATACGCGCCACGTGGGAGCCATTTTGCGTCCGTCTGCCAAGTGGGTATGACAAATGCTTAAAAACGTAATACCGTTATGTCGTCGTTTTCTTTGCCCAGTCTGGATCTCGCCTCCCTGGCTTCCGCCTACGCGGCCGGCCTTTCGCCAGTCGAGGTGGTGCGAGAGGTTTATCGCCGTATCGCCGCGCGCGGCGCCGACCCCGTGTGGATCACGCTGCGTCCCGAGGCGGAGGTGCTGGCCGAGGCGGCTGCGCTGGCCGGGCGACGCGCCGCGGGCGCCTCGCTCCCGCTCTTCGGAGTTCCCTTTGCGGTGAAGGACAATCTCGACGTCGCAGGGCTGCCGACCACCGCCGCCTGTCCGGCGTTTTCCTATTTGCCCGCCTCCGACGCCGAGGTGGTGCGGCGCCTTCGCGCCGCTGGCGCGCTGGTGATCGGGAAAACGAATCTCGATCAGTTCGCCACGGGCCTTGTGGGCGTGCGCTCGCCTTATGGTGCGCCGAGCAGCGTGTTCAACCCCGACTACATATCGGGGGGCTCCAGCTCGGGTAGCGCGGTGGCGGT
>JALOTV010000320.1 GCA_025457685.1 Opitutaceae bacterium | reverse complement strand
CGCAGGAAGGTCTTGCAGGCGGCGAGGCGTTCCGGGCGCGGGGCGTCGGCGGCGAAATCGAGGCGTTCGCGGGCGTGTTTTTGGATGCGGCCGATGAAGGGAGCGGTGCTGGACATGCGCGGGTGGCGGACGGTGGGTGAAAAGCGGGCGGGCGGCAAAGCGCGAAACGCGGAAGGTCGCGAGCGCGGGGCTTGCCACGACGACGGGCGGGGGGTTGGCTCGCGGGTTTATTTTTCACGCCCATGCCCGAGATTTCCAAGAGCTACGAACCCCGCGATGTTGAGGCCAAGTGGTATGCCGCCTGGCAGGAGGCCAAGTGCTTCGCCGGCAAGGCCGCGCCCGGCCAGGAGACCTACACGATCGTCATCCCGCCGCCCAACGTCACAGGTATCCTGCACATGGGCCACGTGCTCAACAACACCCTGCAGGACGCGCTCATCCGTCGCGCCCGCCTCGAAGGCAAGGCCGCCTGCTGGATCCCCGGCACCGACCACGCCGGCATCGCCACGCAGACGATGGTCGAGAAGCACCTCAAGAAAACCGAGGGCAAGGGACGCCGTGATCTTGGTCGCGAGGAGTTTCTTAAGCGCGTCTGGACCTGGCGCGACGAGAAGGGCGACCACATCCTGAAGCAGCTTCGCGAGCTCGGCTGCTCGTGTGACTGGGATCGCACCCACTTCACCATGGATCCCGGCTACTCGAAGGCGGTGCTGACCTCCTTCATCAAGCTCTTCGAGCAAGGCCACATCTACCGTGGCAAGCGCATGGTCAACTGGTGCCCCGTCTCGCTCACCGCCCTCTCCGACGAGGAGGTCGAGATGAAGCCCACCAAGGGCCACATTTTCCGCATCCAATACGAACTCGTGGAGCCGACCACGACCCGCGATGCCGAGGGCAACACGATCCCGCTCACCCACCTCGTGCTCGAGACCACGCGTCCCGAGACCATCGCGGCCGACGTCGCCGTCGCGGTGCATCCCGACGATCCGCGCTACACCCACCTCGTGGGCAAGAAGGTGTGGCGCCCGCTGGGCGAGCGTATCCAGATTCCCATTATCGCCGACCAGGCGGTGGATCCGGCCTTCGCCGCCGGCGCCCTCAAGGTCACGCCCGCGCACGACAAGGTGGACTTCGAGATCGGCCAGCGCCACCGCCTGCCGGTCATCGATTCGATCAACGCCGACGGCACGATGAACGAGCTGGCCGGCCCCGAGCTCGCGGGCATGGAGCGCTTCGCGGCGCGCAAAAAGGCCGCCGAGATTCTCCAAGAGCGCGGCAATCTCATCGAGGCCAAGCCCTATGAGAACAACGTCGGCTACTCGCAGCGCGCCGGCGTGCCGATCGAGCCCCGCCTCACCCAGCAGTGGTGGCTGCGCTACCCGCGCGTCGAGGAGGCCAAGGCGGTGGTGCGCGACGGCCTCATCCAGATGCACCCCGAGCGCTGGTCGAAGGTTTACCTGAACTGGCTCGAAAACATCCAGGACTGGTGCATCAGCCGCCAGCTCTGGTGGGGCCATCGCATCCCCGTGTGGTATGCGAAGGGCGTGGATCGCGAAAAACTCACCGAGGCCGATCTGCGCGATCCCGCTAAGATCCACGTCTCGCTCGAAGGTCCCGCCGATCCCGAAAATTGGGTGCAGGAAGACGACGTGCTCGACACCTGGGCCTCCTCCTGGCTCTGGCCCTTCGCCACCCTCGGCTGGCCCGACGCGGAAGAGCAGGCCAAGGCCGGCTTCTCCCACTTCTACCCGACCACCACCCTCGCGACCGGCGCCGACATCATCTTCTTCTGGGTCGCGCGCATGATCATGGCCGGTCTCGAATTCGCCAAGCCCGGCGCCTCCGTTCACGAGCGCATCCCCTTCAAGCACGTTTATTTCAACGGCATCGTGCGCGACAAGCAGGGCCGCAAGATGTCGAAGACGCTGGGCAACTCGCCCGATCCGCTCGACCTGATCGTGAAATACGGCGCGGACGGTCTACGCTTCGGTCTGCTCCAGATCGCGCCGCTCGGCCAGGACGTGAAGTTTGACGAGGACCGCATCGAGGCGGGAAAAAACTTCTGCAACAAGCTCTGGAACGCCTGCCGCTTCCGCCAGATGAGCGGCCCCATGAGCGACAACTCCTCGCTCGACGCCATCCTGGCGCGCCTCGACTCGCGCCAGCTCGACGACGACGACCATGCGCTGCTCGCGGCTCTCCTCGGGTTGCAGGGGCTGCTGGAAAAGTGTTTCGCCGACTTCGAATTCGCGGCCGCCACCAAGGGGCTCTACGAGTTCTTCTACTCCGATTTCTGCGACTGGTATGTGGAGGTCGCCAAGGCCCGGCTGCAGGATCCCGCCGCCCGCGACCACGTGCTCGCGGTGCAGGACCTCGTGATCCGCCAGTTCCTCCTCTTGTTCGAGCCCTTCGCGCCTTTCATCACGGAGGAACTGTGGACGCTGCTCGGCTACGCCTCGTCGGATCGTCGCTTCGTGCAGGACAACCGCATCGGCACGGCCGAGGACCTGCGCGGTGCGCTCGCCGCTCGCAAGGTCTCGGTGGATGCCGATGCCGCCGGCCGGGTGGCCAAGCTGAAGGCGACGGTCACGCTGGCGCGCCAGCTGAAGACGGACAAGGCGGTCGGCCAAAAGCGCGACGTGCTGTTCTCGGTCGTCGCCGACGATTCGACCTGGACGGCGCTCGAATCCGCGTCGGCCAAGTTCACCCGTCTGGCGGGCGCGGCCTCGCTGGTTCGCGTGGTCGATGTGCCGGCCTTGCCCGCCATCGTCACGCCGCTCGGGACCCTCTACCTCGACACCGGCGTGAAGATCGACGCCGCCGCCGAGCGCGCTCGCCTGGCCAAGGAGCTCGACGCCGTGACCAAGCACATCGCAGGCACGGAAGCCCGGCTGGGCAACGAGGCCTTCACCAGCAAGGCTCCTCCGGCAGTGCTGGAGGGCGCGCGCAAGCAGTTGGCCGATCAGCAGGCCAAGCGCGACGAGCTGCAGCGCCTGCTCGCGGCGCTGGGCTGAGTCAGGGAAGATGAATTTCCCCCCAAACAAAACGGCCGCCGGCGATGAGCCGGCGGCCGTTTTGTTTACCCTGAACGGGACCGATCAAAGCGCGTGTATCGCGCTCTTGGATACGGCCATCGCGGCCTCCTTGACCGCCTCGGTCATGGTGGGGTGGGCGTGGATGGTGCGGGCGAGGTCCTCGGCGCTGCCGCCGTATTCCATGTGGGTGACGATCTCGCTGATGAGCTCGCCGGCGTTTTTGCCCAAGATCTGGGCGCCGAGAATCTTGTCGGTCTGGGCGTCGGCGATGATTTTGACGAAACCGTCGCCGGCATCGTTGGCGAGGGCGCGGGCGTTGGCGGCGAAGTTGAATTTGCCGACGTTGACCTTGAGGCCCTTGGCCTTGGCGGCGTCCTCGCCGAGGCCGACGGTGGCGATCTCGGGGTCGGTGTAGATGATGGCGGGCATGAGGTCCCAGTTTACGTGGCCGTGTTTGCCGGCGATCCACTCGGCGACGGCGACGCC
>JALOTV010000319.1 GCA_025457685.1 Opitutaceae bacterium | reverse complement strand
AGAAGTCGTCGCGCTGGTAGGGGAGGAGCTTGGCGAGGGCGGCCTCGCGGTCGGCGAGGTTGTCGGCGAGGATCATCTCGCGCATGGCGTCGATGCGGTCGCCTTCGAAGAACATGTGCTCGGTGCGGACGAGGCCGATGCCGACGGCGCCAAAGGCGATGGCCTGGCGGGTCTGCTCGGGGGTGTCGGCGTTGGTGCGGACGCTCAGCTTGGTGGACTGTTCGCACCATTTCATGAGCTGCACGTAGTTCTTATACTTCTCGGTCTTCTGGGCCTGCTTGTCGTCGGAGAGGAGGCCGGAGATGATCTCGGAAGGAGCGGTCTTGATCTGGCCCGCGTAGACGAGGCCGGAGGTGCCGTCGATGGAGAGGAAGTCGCCTTCCTTGAAGACGTGGCCGTCGATGGTGGCGGTCTTCGCATCGTAGTCGATGACGACGCCGGCGGCGCCGCAGACGCAGACCTTGCCCATCTGGCGGGCGACGAGGGCGGCGTGGGAGGAGACACCACCGCGGGCGGTGAGGATGCCCTCGGCGGCGATCATGCCGCGAAGGTCTTCGGGGGAGGTCTCGACGCGGACGAGGAGGACCTTCTCGCCCTTGTCGGCGGCGATGACGGCGCGGTCGGCGTTGAAGTAGATCTTGCCGGTGGCGGCGCCGGGGCCGGCGGGGAGGCCGGTGGCGATGACCTTGGCCTTCTTTACCTCGGAGAGATCGAAGATGGGGGCGAGGAGCTGCTCGAGCTGGTCGGCCGGGTTGCGAAGCACGGCGGTCTCCCAGTCGATGAGCTTTTCCTTCACCATGTCGGCGGCGAACTTCAGGCCGGCGGCGGCGGTGCGCTTGCCGTTGCGGGTCTGGAGCATGAACAGCTTGCCTTCCTGGATGGTGAACTCGATGTCCTGCACGTCCTTGAAGTGCTTCTCGAGGATCTGGCGGACCTTCATGAGCTCGGCGTAGCTCTTGGGCATGACGTCCTTGAGCTTGAGCACGGGCTCGGGGGTGCGGACGCCGGCGACGACGTCTTCGCCCTGGGCGTTGACGAGGAACTCGCCGTAGAACTCGTTGGCGCCGTTGGCGGGATTGCGGGTGAAGGCGACGCCGGAGCCGGAGGTCTCGCCGGTGTTGCCGAACACCATGGCCTGCACGTTGACGGCGGTGCCCCACTCGGTGGGGATGTTATACTTGCGGCGATAGACGCAGGCGCGGTCGTTCATCCAGGAGCCGAAGACGGCGCCGGCGGCACCGCGGAGCTGGTCCCAGGGGTTGTTGGGGAACACCTTGCCGGTGCGCTCCTTGACCAGGGCCTTGAAGCGCTTGACGAGCTCCTGCTGGTCCTCGGCGGTGAGTTTGGAGTCCTCGATGTCGCCGTGGTATTTCTCATGCTTGAAGCCTTCGATGACGGTCTCGAACGGCTCGTGGTCTTCGCCTTCGCGCTTCTGCACGCCGAGCACGACGTCGCCATACATCTGGATGAAGCGGCGGTAGCAGTCCCAGGCGAAGCGGGGGTTGTTGGTGGCCTTCTCGAGGGCGACGACGGACTGGTCGTTGAGGCCGAGGTTAAGAATGGTGTCCATCATGCCTGGCATGGAGTCGCGGGCGCCGGAGCGCACGGCCACGAGCAGGGGCATGCCGGAGGTGGCGCCGAACTTGGTGCCCATGATCTTCTCCATGTTGGCCACGGCGGCTTCCATCTGCGCCTGGAGGACGGCGGGGTAGGTCTTCTTGTTGGCGTAGTAGTAGGTGCAGACCTCGGTGGTGATGGTGAAGCCCGGAGGAACAGGGAGACCGATGCGGGTCATCTCGGCGAGGTTGGCGCCCTTGCCGCCGAGGAGGGCCTTCATGGAGCCGTCGCCATCGGCTTTGCCGGCGCCCCAGGTGTAGACGTATTTGATGCCCTTGCCGGATTTGGCGGCGGGGGCGGATTTCTTGGCGGCCGCCGGTTTGGCGGCGGGTTTCTTGGTGGTGGCTTTGGCCATGGATGTGGTGGGTCTGAGGAAGGAGCTTTTCACGTCCGGGGTGGGGACGCGCAAAGGCGAGAGACAAGAGGGAGAGCCTCGCGGGTGTCAACGGCGCGGGCGGGGGCGACGTTAGACGTGGATAGGTCGGGCGTGGGGGGCAGGGTGCGGTGAAACGCAGGTAGGGGTTGAAAACCCTCGCGCGGACGGCTTGCTCGGCGGGCTGTGAATTCCAACCGCGCGCCTACCGATGATGCCTACGACGACGTCGAGCCCGACGACGCGGATGGCATGCGCGACGACGACGGCGCGCCGGCGGCGGGCGAGAAGGCGATGGGGTTCCTCGATCATCTGGAGGAGCTGCGCTGGACGCTGGTGAAGTGCGCGGTGGCGTTCCTCGTGGCGGCGGTGGGCATAGGCTATTTCCTGAAAGAATTTAACGACGTGCTGCTGTGGCCGCTGCGCTTGGTGCAGGGCGAGCGGGGCGGCGTGATACTGGAGCTGGGCACCACAAGCATCATGGAGGGCTTCGGGGTCATCATCCAGTTGTGCGGGTTTGGCGGGCTGGCGCTGGCGGCGCCGTTCATGCTGTTTTTCGTCGGGCAGTTCGTGGCCCCGGCCCTGAGCGCGCGGGAGATGAAGCTGGTGGTGCCGACCTGCGTGAGCGCGTTTCTGCTCTTTCTGCTCGGCGCGGCCTTCGGCTTTTTCCTGCTCGTGCCGAGCACCATCCGGGTGGCGGTGGAGATCAACGAGCTGCTGGGCTACACCCTGCGCTGGACGCCGGGCAGCTACCACTCGCTGCTGGTGTGGCTGGTGTTCGGGGTGGGCGCGGCCTTCGAGTTTCCGCTCCTGATCGTGCTGGCGGTGCACTTCGGCCTGCTGCGGGTGGAGACGCTGCGGAAATACCGGCGGCACGCCATCGTGGGTATTTTCCTGATCGCGGCGATCGTCACGCCCACGCCGGATCCGTTCACGCAGTGTCTGTTCGCGGCTCCGCTCTATGTGCTCTTCGAGCTGGCGATCATCGTCGGCGCACGCGTGCAGGCGCGGCGCGAGGCGCGTCTGGCGGCCGAGCTGGGCGATGACGTCTAACCCGGTGACAACACGCCGCGGGCGACGGCGTCGTTGAGCAGGGCCAGGGCGTGCTCCCAGAGCAGGCGCGCGCCCTCGGCGGCGTGTTGGTTGCGGGCGAGGACCTTGGGCAGGGTGACGCCGTGTTCGCGCCACTTCACGCCGTCGGTGAGGATGTTGAGCAGGACGGGTTGCAGGCGATCCACGGCGGCGGCGAAGCGGGCCTCGGGCGTCTCGCGGGCCTCGAACTCGTCCCACGCGGCGCGCAGCTCGCGGCCTTGATCGGCGGGCAGCAGGCCGAAGATGCGGTCGGCGGCGCGGGCCTCGCGCTCATGTTGGTCGGCCATGCGCGCGGTGTCGTAGGCGTAGGTGTCGCCGGCATCGATCTCGACCAGATCATGGATGAGCAACATGCGCAGCACGCGCAGGGGATCGACGGGGGTGTTGGCGTGCTCCGCGAGCACGAGCACCATCAGGCAAAGGTGCCAGGAGTGTTCGGC
>JALOTV010000318.1 GCA_025457685.1 Opitutaceae bacterium | reverse complement strand
TTCACCGCCGTCACCACCTTTCAGCCCGGTCTCATGGGTCTGAATCTGCGCGGCTATGGTCTCGTCAGCGCCCTGCCGCTCGTCAACGGTCGCCGCATCTCCTACTTCGGCCAGGGCGGCGCCGCCTCCCTCGCCTACGACATCGGCTCCCTGCCCGTCGCCGCGCTCGAATCGGTCGAGATCCTCAAGGACGGCGCGTCCGCCATCTACGGCTCCGACGCGGTCGCGGGCGCGGTGAATTTCAAGTTGATCAACCAATTCGAGGGCACGCGGGTGCGCGCCGGCTACGCGGACATCGAAGGCGGCGACCTGGGCGAACGCTCGTTTGGCATCCTGCACGGCTTCATCCGCGAACGCGGCTCGCTCGTCGTCGCGGCCGAGCTCTCCGGCAACAACGGCGTGCTCGCCTCCGATCGCCCGCTCTCGCGCTCCGAGGACAAACGCCCGCTCGGCGGGTTCAACTTCTCCTCGCCCTTCACCTTCCCCGCCACCGTCACCCTCCCTGCCGGCACGCCCGGCATGCCCGCCGCCCTCACCGGCCGCCCAATCGCTCCGGGCGTGGTCAACCCCGATGGCACGGTCTCGCTGCGTCCCGCCGCCGGCACGCCCGCCATCGCGGATTTCGTGCCGCTGCCGCCCCCCGTCACCGGCGGCCTCCCCACCCCGGGCGACACCATCAACGGCCTCGACCGCGCGCCCTACACCACCCTCGTGCCCCCCATCGAAGACACCGCCCTCTACCTCTCCGGCGAGTGGCAGCCCTTCACCACCACCGAGGGCACGCGCCTGTTTACCGAACTCTCCTACCGCCGGCGCGAGATGGCCACGACCTACGAACCCGGCCCGGTCAACCTCTCCGGCGAACGCGGCTTTGGCGACGGCCCCGGTGGCCAGCTCGTGTTGCCCGCCACCAACCCCTTCAACCCCTTCGGCATCGACGTCCTCTCCGCCAATTTTTTCCTCCCCGAGGTCGGCCCCTACCGCAACACCATCATCCCCGAGACGCTCCGCCTCGTCGGCGGCGTGCGCGGCGAGATCGGCGCGGACTGGACCTGGGAAACCGCCCTCACCCACAACCGCAGCCGGGTGTTTTCGCGATGGGACAACTACCTCTCCGACACCACCGTGCAGGACGCCCTCGCCGGCCGCACCCCCACCGGCGAATTCCTCAACCCCTTCGGCGCAAACTCCCCCGCCGTGCTCGACACCCTGCGCGTCAAACAGGTTGACCACCAGGTCTCGGAAAATCTTTTCGGCGACGTGCGCGCCTCCGGCCCCCTCGGCTCCTGGGCCGGCGGCGAGATCGGCCTCGCCGTCGGCGCCGAGCACCGCTGGGAACACTTCCAACACCGCCCCGACACCCTCCGCCGCAACGGCGGCCTCATCAACCTCGCCCGCCGCGAACCCCGCGCCTATGATCGCGAGGTCAGCGGCGCCTTCACCGAGCTAGGCCTCCCCGTCGGCCCGCGCCTCGAAACCCAGCTCGCCGTGCGCGGCGAAAACTACAGCGACTTCGGCGCCACCGCCAAACCCAAGGTCGCCGCCAAGTTCAAACTCACCCCATGGGCCTTCGTGCGCGCCTCCTACGCCGAGGCCTACCGCCCGCCGGATCTGCTCCAACTCAACGCCACCAACAGCCAGACCCTGGGCCAGGTCGCCGACCCGCGCCGACCCGACCTCGGCATCTACACCGTGCGCATCATCCAGGGCGGCAACCGCGACCTCACGCCCGAGAACACCCAGTCCAAGCTCTTCGGCTTCGTCGTCGAGCCGCCCGTCGTCCCCGGCCTGCGCGCCAGCATCGACTTCTGGCACTTCGATCAGACCGATGCCATCGCGACCATCGGCGCGGCCAACCAACTCCTCTTCGAGCAGGCCAACGGCGGCAGCTCCGCCGTCACGCGCGGCCCCTCTCCCGGCCCCGGCATCCCCGGCGAAATCGTCGAGATCCAGGACACCTTTGGCAACTTCAACGCCCGCCGCACCAGCGGCTACGACATCGAGACCCGCTACGTCCGCCCCAGCTCGATCGGCACCTGGACGACCAGCCTCAGCGGCACCTGGACGCAGATGTCCGAGAGCGCCGATTTCCGCAGCATCTACGGCGGCAAACCCGGCGGCTTCGCCACGCCCGATTACCGGCTGTTTGGCCAGGTGGGTTGGAGCCATCGCGGCTGGGCGGCCACCTGGTCCACCACTTACCTCCCCCCCGTCCTCGCGCCGACACCGCCCGGCTGGACCGGAGGCGATTACTACATGGACGCCGCCGTGCGGCATAACCTGTTTCTCGGTCTGCCCGGCCCCTGGGGCTCCCGCATCACGCTCGGCGTGGAGAACGTCTTCGATACCGAGCCCGAGCTAAACTACGGCGACCGCTTCGGCTACACCAGCTTCGGCACCACCAACCTAGGCCGCCTCTGGCGCATCGGCTGGGAACACACGTTCTGATCCCCGCGCTGTCGAACGGCTCCAGGAGAAAAATCGCCAAGAAACCGTAAAATCAGGGAGCAACCCCGATAGGCGTAAATCCGCGTAGCTGCTAGGCTAGGGGGAAATGCTCATTCGTCGCGCCGTCCGATACCCCAAAACTTTTCTCCTTCCGCTCTGCGCCACCGCGCTAAGCACCGTTCAGCTGAGCACTCTCCTCGGGCAGAGCTTATACTTTGACCCGAACGGCAACGAACTCTCCGGCAGCGGCGTCGAGGAGGGCCAAACCTACGATTGGAGCGAAGCCTCGTCCTTCTGGTCCACAAGCTCGTTTGGCACTTCGTTTGATGCAAACACCGGCTGGCAAAACGGAGCCAGCGCCGTGTTTTCCGCCTCGTCCGCGACTGCCCCCTTTTCCGTGCAAGTGGCCCTGACCGGCATCCATGTTGCCCGATTGGAAGTGGCAAACGGCAACCTCACCATCGCAGCCGGCGGCGGTGGTATCTCGACCAGCTCCTCCACTTTCATCACCAACGTAGCCGGCGGATACGCCCTCAACTGGAGCGATGGCCTGACATCCATGCCGACCAACGCGGTGCTTGAGAAACAGGGCGCCGGCACCCTCGTGCTCGGGGCGCTCGCTCCCACCACCATCACCCTGCGGCTCGGCAACGGCATCCTGCGCACCTCCGCCAACTCAGCCCTCGCCACCACCGCCCCGCTACGCGTCGAAGGCAACTATCGGCTGGAACTAAGCGGCACCACCCAGAGCATCGGCACGCTCGCCACTTCTGCCTCAGGCGGCCCCGTCAATCTGGTCGATCTCGGGGGCGGCTCCCTCACCGTCCGCCAATGGGAAAGCGGCACGGTTCAACTCGGAACCGAAGGCACCTTCACCGTCTCCGATCCCAACGCTACCCTAGGCACTAATCGCACGCTAAGTTCCGGTCGCACCGAAGGTGCCGGCACCTTCATAAAAGACGACGCCGGCACCCTTGTGCTGGGCACTTCCGCCGGCCTTGCCCACTCCGGCGACGTCGAAGTGCGAGGCGGCACCCTTGCCATCTCGACCAGCAACTACGGCATCGCCCAAAATTACGCC